>QIJB01000073.1 GCA_003231675.1 Candidatus Campbelliibacteriota bacterium
TCAAAAATCTCGCCCTTGTTATTATTGACGAACAGCACCGCTTCGGCACGAAACAGAGGGCTGTTCTGGCTAGGGACAAATCGGAGCAAATCCCCCACCTTCTCTCAATGACCGCCACCCCTATTCCTCGAACATTGGCATTGACAATTTACGGCGATCTGGACCTCTCACTTCTGGATGAAATGCCCCCGGGCAGAAAAAAAATAATCACCGCCATTGTCCCTCCGGAACAACGCCAACGCGCTTATGAACAAATCAGGCTTGAAATAAAAAAAGGGAGGCAGGCATTCGTCATATACCCGATCCGGAAAAGGAAAGGGCTTTGAACATAAAATCAGTCAAGGAAGAAGCGGAACGCCTAAGAACGGAAATTTTTCCCGAGCTTGAAATAGGAATACTGCACGGCAAAATGAAACCGGAGGAGAAAGAAGAAGCGTTGGAGGAATTCAAAAAAAACGAGACCCAAATACTGGTGGCGACATCCGTGATTGAAGTGGGAATTGATATCCCTAACGCGACAATGATAATCATTGAAGGGGCGGAACGATTCGGCTTGGCGCAACTTCATCAATTAAGAGGGAGGGTTATGAGAAGCTCATATCAGCCTTATTGTTTCGTTTTTACCGGCTCCGACTCCATAAAAACGAAAGAGCGTCTGGAGGCGCTGGAAAAGGCGAAAAGCGGATTTGAATTGGCGGAATACGATTTGAAATTCAGGGGGTCTGGGGGGCTTTCCGGCGCCAAGCAATGGGGTGTTTCGGACATCGGTATGGATGCGCTTAAGAATATCAAGATGGTGGAGGCGGCGCGCCTTGAATCGCAAAAAATATTAAAATCAGACCCGGAACTGGAAAAACATATCCTCATAAAGGAGCGGCTTAATTCGCGAAAAACAAAAATACATTTTGAGTAAAACTTGCATGATATTCTCGTTTGAGAATATCATGCAAGTTTTTGATTGCAAAACAAGGTTTTTAGGTTTAAAATACCGAAAGATTAAAAAGGAGGTAAATTCATGGCGATAGTGAAAAATTGCAGGATATGTCGGGAGATATGCCACACTCCGGCGGGAATCTGCGAAAATTGCAACAAGATTATTCAAGAAAATATTATTGCCGGGCTCAGGGAAGAGGTTGGCGAAGATATTTTCTTGGAAATAAAAAGTGAAGTGGAGGAGGAGTTAAAAAGAAATCCTCCCAAGAAAGAGAAAGAAATAAAGTACGGCATAAAAGGAGGTCAAGATGTATGATATGACAGTAGTCCTTAGAATGGAAACTCCGGCAATGGGAATCTCACCATTGCAGCTGGTAACAAACATGTTAGGCCCCGGATTTGAAAGGGTGGAAGACGAAGGAGGAAAACCCGTCTTCCAAAAGGGATTTATAAAAATAAAAGTCTTGGTCATTGACCAAGATTGATTTTAAAAAAGGCGCGCCGCTTTCGCGAGACGCGCCCTTTGTTTATTCTTCAATTCTCCTTTTTTTCTTCGTGTAAACAATCATCGTAATGAGAACAATGGTTGTCATAATGACGCTCTTCAAAGCATAAAGAGTCGCCAAACCGTCATGATTCCCAAGCCCGATGGAAACCGCCACAGAACTTGTCACCAAATATATCCCCCAGGAATAAAATGAATCCGTATTTCTTTTATTCCTGATTATTTTGCGAATGGTCGGGATATAACCACCCGCGATGAGAAGTTGCAACAATGCGTTTGAGACAATCGGGTTTTCTGAAATAATCCAGAATATCACAATGGTTACCGCGCCTGAAAGATATAATCTTTCAAACAACTCAAACTTCACCTTGGGTTTTTTAACCCAAATAATTACTGAGAGTGCCACCAATAAATCTCCAATCATATCAGCAGTGTTGAAAATTCCGGTCTCAAAGGTCATATTTTTCCCAGAATGGACATATGTGAGAAAACTCAAAAATCCTCCCACAAAAAATATAACCCAAGTTGAGAGGGCGGGGTTGACCTCTCTGTTGTATATTTGGTACATATATCGCGAAGTCGCGATTGCCACCAATGCGACAACAATCCATGCCGCCGCGGTGTTCCACAATATCTGGTAGGTGTATCGCGAACCCGCGATTGCCACCGATACAACACTAATCCATGCGACCACGATACCACCTCCTTTTTAAATTATTAACGAACTGACCTTGTGGATGTGCCAGGACTTGAACCTGGAACCGCCGAGGTATAAGCTCGGAGCTCTGCCAATTGAGCTACACATCCCCTCATTTCAAAAACTTTCTCAGTTTTGAAGGCTATTTTCAAGTCTAACCCATTTTAAAAAATCTTCCAACAAATCTCGTTCAAGATTTTTTTCGCCAAGCAATAAGAATTTATGCATGTCCTTCCCTTTTCTTCAGTTCAATCCCGCTTCCGGTCAATATTTTATCAAATTCTTCGCGTTCTATTATCTCTTTTTCTATCAAGTGATTGGCTATTTTATCAAGCGTCGTTCTGTTTTTTACGATAACCCCGTTTGCCACCTTCAAGGCGTCAACCATAAATCTTCTCACTTCTTCATCTATTTCCTTCGCCATTTCTTCGGAGTAATTCTTTTCCGCCCCAAGTTCTCTACCCAAAAACATCGTTCCGTTTTTAGAACTGAAAGCTACCGGACCGATTTTATCGGACATTCCATATTTTGTGACAAGAGCGCGCGCAGTATCACTCGCTCTGGAAAGATCATCCGCCGCGCCGGTGGTCAAATCGCCAAAGACAAGCTTTTCCGCCGCGTATCCTCCAAGAGAAACCGCCAACTCATCCAGAAAATGCGATTTTGAGTAAAGATGCCTTTCTCTGACAGGCAATTTTAATGTGTAACCGGCGGCCTGCCCCCTGGAAATAACCGAGACCTTGTGAACGGGGTCAGCGCTGGGCAGAACGGATGCGACGAGGGCATGTCCGGCTTCATGATAGGACGCGATTTTCTTTTCTTCGCTGTTAAGCAAATGGCTTTTTCTCTCCGGTCCGAGCATTACTTTCTCAATAGAGCAAATGAGGTCATCTTGGGTTATTTTCTTCCTCCCTTGGCAAGCCGCCAAAATGGCGCTCTCATTCATTAGATTTTGAAGATCTGCTCCGGCAAAACCGGGAGTCCTTTCGGCAACAACCCTCAAATCAACATCGTCAGAAAATGGTTTTTTCTTGGAATGAATTTTGAGAATTTTTTCCCTGTCTCCGATATCAGGGAGATCCAAAATAACGCGCCTGTCAAACCTTCCCGGTCTCAAGAGGGCGGGGTCAAGCACATCGGGACGATTCGTCGCCGCTATGACTATTACTTTTTCGTGAGGTTCAAAACCATCCAATTCAACCAAAATTTGATTCAAAGTCTGTTCTCTTTCATCGCTTCCTCCTCCCATTCCAACCCCCCTGTGCCTGCCAACGGCGTCAATTTCATCAATAAAAATAATGGCGGGAGCCGTTTTTTTCGCCATTTTAAAAAGGTCGCGAACCCGGCTGGCGCCGACTCCGACAAACATTTCCACGAACTCGGAACCGGAAATATGGAAAAATGGCACTTCCGCCTCCCCCGCAACCGCGCGGGCAAGCAATGTCTTCCCTGTCCCCGGAGCGCCCACCAAAAGAACACCTTTGGGGATACGCGCCCCCATATCCAAAAATTTCTTCGGGTTTTTCAGAAAATCAACTATCTCCAAAAGTTCCTCTTTCGCCTCGGAAACACCCGCGACATCTTTAAAGCTAACTTTTTCACTTTTATCGTCCGGCCCTACCATTTTTGCGCGCGATTTTCCAAAACTGAACGCCTGAAGACTGCTACTCTTCATCTGTTTCGCCGCCATCCAAAAAAACCAAACGATTATCAAGAGAGGTATTAAAAATGGCAAAATCGCCCCCAACCAAAACATAAAACCGGAAGGGCCTTTGACGGTAAGAGAAAGTTCTTTCAATTTTTCCCCGGAGACTCCATAATTTACTAGAGTCTGCGACAAGGCGGCTTCGGCCTCTTTTTTGGATTTTTCAACCGTTCCGTCCTTAAGTTTAATATTCAAATCTTCCCCGCTAACATTGATGCTCTTAACTTTCCCGGCATTTATCTCGCTGACCAGTCCCGAGAGGGAAACTTCCTTCGGCTTCTTTATATTCTCTGACATTATTGAATAAATAGCCGATAAAACAAGAAAAATCAAAAGAACCGCAATCATATTTTTGTAGAAAAGGCGCGCGGGTGAATTTTTGGGCATTTTCACTTTTGGGATGTTCATTTTAGTCATATTGAATATATGCAGATTATACGTCATTAGTGGCTGAAAATCAAACCGAAGCCGACACTTGTTAGCGCGGGGGGTAAACTGCTACACTTAAGACATAGTTCTTCTTTTGGGGAATTATGATACTGAAAATGCTGGAAATGTTTGATGCGGGACAAGTAAAAAAGCCGGGCGCCTCCCTGAATTATGAAAATACTTTTAGACAACAAAAAAGCGCGTTTTGATTATGAAATCCTTGAAACATTTGAGGCGGGCTTGGAATTGCGCGGATGGGAAGTCAAATCCCTAAAAAACAAGCGGGGCTCGCTTTCAGGGGCGCACGCCATAATCAGAGGAGGGGAAATTTACATCGTCGGTTTCAATATCCCGCCTTACCAGGCGAAAAACTTGCCCGCGAATTATGAAGAAGACCGGACCCTCCGCCTTCTTTTACGCAAAAAAGAGATTAAATACCTAACCGGAAAGTTGGCGCAAAAAAGGTTGACATTGACGCCAATTATGGTATATATTAAAGGGAATAAAGTGAAGATAAAGATAGGATTGGCAAAAGGAAAAAGAAAATACGAAAAAAGAGAGAAACTGAAACAAAAAGAATCAAAACGAAGAATTGAAAGAGTGCTGAAAGGAAATTAAAAAGATTGTTTTGATAATCTGATTTGGTAAACCCCAAGATTTTGCGATTATGCGCAGTATGATCGCAAAATCTTGGGGATGATTGGCCTCGACAAGAATCGGACTAAAATACGCAAACCGAGCCGCCAAAACCTCGTAAAACTTTTGGCAAACCAATAAGTGCGAAAACTTATTTACCAACTCCCGCTTTAGCGTTAGCTTAAACGGGGCGTTCGTTCCGCCGACTCCCAATAGGCGAAAACGGATGTCATTTAATTGGGATAAGAACCAAGATTTTCTTGCCTTGGTTCCGACAATCGCTTTCGGGCGGAAAAGAATCGGGAGTATTAAGGTTTTGCTCGCTTAACACTTAATACCCTTAAAAATCCGCGCAAGCGGATAAAAGCAAGATAAGTTTGTAGACCTATTTTAGAAAAATTTTTGCACGCGGGTTCGATTCCCGCCATCTCCACAGCCAAAGTGAGCCACCCGACAGGGTGGTTTTCGCTTTGCGCTGTGGAGATGGAGAGAGCAAACTGCTTTGCTCTCGTCTGGAATCACCACAAGGGTACTTCTTGTTTTGCAAGCAAAACAAAGTCGCGAAAGGCGCAAGCATGTTGAGCGGAGCGAAACAGCTGAGCCAGGGTCGTGAGCCATATAAAACCAAGGAGTTCGCCGCAGGCGGACGACTATGGTTTTATATGGACTCCTGACCGATTCCCGCCATCTCCACTGCTTCGCTCCGCACTGCGTTCCGAGCTACGCGGTGCAGGCACAAAAGGCGCGCCACTAAGGCGTGTTTTTTGTCTAACGAAGCAGTGGCCCTGCGAAGCTATTTACTGTATTCCGAGTTATGTAGCGTAGACAAAAAAATCAACTCATTCTCCCCGTAAACACTTTTTCCAAAATATCACTTTGGGCTATATTATGCGCGCTATCTTTTTTAACGACCTTACCCTTATCCAAAACATAACCGCGATGGGCGATTCCAAGCAATGATTTAATATTGTGCTCAACAACCATTATGGCGGTTTTGTGGCGTTCATTTATCTCTTTGATTTTGGCAAAAACTTCTTTGACTATTTTCGGCGCGAGCCCGAGTGAAGGCTCGTCAAGGAGCAGAACTTTCGGATCAGTCATCAATCCCCGCGCAAAAGCCAGCATTTGCTGCTGCCCGCCGGAAAGCGAGCCGGACTTTGCTTTCAGTTTTTTCTTCAGGTCCGGGAAAATGTCTAAAATTCTTTCAATTCTTTGATTGATTATTTTCTTGTCTTTAACCGAAAAACCGCCAATCTCAAGATTTTCTTTGATTGTCAAATTGGTAAAAACCCGCCTGCCTTGCGGGACAAAAGCCACTCCCCTTTTCACCATTTCATATGAAATCGGCAATATCGCTTTTTCGTGCCACAAAACTTTTCCGGAACAAATCGGCGCCAAGCCGAAAATCGCTTTCAATATTGTTGATTTTCCCGCGCCGTTCGGCCCCATCAAAGCCACAATCTCGCCCTCGTCAAGCGAAACATCAACGCCATCAAGAGCTTTCACTCCGCCATAATGACACCTTTAAGCTGTAATAATATTTCTTTATCCATCTTTTTCATTCTACTTAAATTATAGACAAATAACAAACAGTTTCCGCCGAGGCGGAAACTGTTTGTTATTACTTTGTGTTGGATTGGATGGGAAAAAATTAATTAACTTCCACTGCTACACCATTCACAACCTTGAATATCTTTTCCACTTTATCGGCAGAACGATTTTCCCCGAAAACCATGTCCATACCCCCTTTTATTGATTTCTTTGATTTTTTGTAAGCCTCTGAAATTTTTAAAACGCCATCATACCCAAAAGAAACAAGCGTGATATCTAAAGGATTTTTTCCGTAGACTGCCTGGTATTTACTCGCAATATCGTCTGGATTTGCGGTGAAAATATTTGTAAAGTAAACACCCTCGGACGAATCACCTGACTTATCAATAACATCTTGAATAAAACCATCTCCTGTCAAAAACACTGATTTTAATCCCAACTGGTCGGATTGGGTCAAAAATCTGACCGAATTCATTGGAACCATCGGGAAATAAACCCCGTCCGGATTTAATTTTTTAATTTTCAGTATTGAAGTTCTGTAGTCAGTCGTGTCCGCCGGAATTTTTTCATCATAGACCACGCTCCCGCCCATCTCTTTAAAATTGTCTTTAAATGATTTCGCGATAATTTCCGCCCACGGGTCTATGTGTTCAAGTATGGCAATTTTCCTTAATCCTAAGGATTTACGCGCATATTCCGCCATTACCCTGCCTGCCATTTCCGTTGAAAAGCCATTGCTGAACAGATATTCTCCCGATTCCTTTATGAATTTATTACTGTCCCACAAAACCAATAACGGAATTTTTTTGTCGTTAAAAATCGGCGCAATGGGTCTTGATTCTTCAACCAGCATCGTGAGACCAACATCTATTTTATCTATATTCAATAACTTATTTGCGGCATTGGCTGTCGCTCTGGGCGACAAACTTTGGTCGTCCTCGTAAATTACTTGGATATCAACGCCTTCTCTTTTTAATTCGTCAACCGCCAAATCAACACCTTTTTTAATTTCCTCTCCGAAAAACGCAAGGTTGCCGGACAGTGGCAAAATCGCCCCAATCTTAATCGCGCCTGTTTCGGTTGGTTTCTTTGTTCCAGACATTGAATATCCCAACCAAACAACTCCGAAAACAATGATTGCGCCAATAATGATTTTTGTATTTTTATCCATATTCTTCATTTTACTTAAATTACGGGCAAAAATCAAAAAACAGCCGAACATTGAATTGGCTGTTTTTTGATTTCCGTCAGCTCTGATTATTTAATCGGAACTTCTGTCCACGAACCGTTTTTCACTGTAATCGCTTTAACACTCCTGTTGGAAACCCCTTGCTTATTGAATGTCAACCTTCCAGCCACTCCGGCATAGTCTGTTTTTAATAACTCCTTGGCAATACAGCTTGAATCCTTAACTTGCTTCTTTTCGTCGCATTCTCTCAAGGCATTAGCCAGAACGTAAATGTCATCATAAGCATAAACTGCTTCTCCGTTCGGTTTAACCCCATATTGTTCCCTGTATTTCTCAGCAAATTCTTTCTGATTTTTATTGTAATCCGATTCCGCCGACCAATACCAAGTGCTTATTGCCTTATTCTCTTCAAACAAATTCCTCATATCTTTTGTATCCGCAACAGGAAGAAACGGAGCGACCCAATGAAATGTTTGTATTCCTATCATACCCAACTCTTTTAATTGCTTCATTAGTATGGGTTCCTGCCGCCACGCGCATACCACTATCGCTTCAGGGTGGGATTCTTTAACTTTTATGAGCGATGTTCTTAGGTCTTTTTCCTTCGCGTTGAAAGATTCTTTTTTAATAACAGTTACACCATATTTTTCGGCCTCCTTATTGAATGCGCTTTCCAACCGCAAGCATTGGTCGCTGAACTCGGTCAAAAACGCCACTTTTTTGTATCCGGAGTTTCCAACCAATCCCGCCAACGCCCGCCCATTGTCCTCGGCATCGTAATAGTCCCGAAAAAATAATGGGTTGCTCTCAGCGATATCTTTAACCGTTGAAGTGTATATCATCACTTTGCCACTTCGCGCAACTATGTCTTTTACCGCATTGGTTATATGGGTAAAAGCGGAAAGAACAACATCCACGCCGTCCACGTTCAAAAGTTTTGAAACATTACTCGCTGCGTTCTTGGCTTTTCCTTGGTTGTCTTCCGCGATAAATTCCAACTCTTTGCCGTTTATTCCTCCCCGAGAATTTATTTCTTCAACCGCCATCCCAATTCCGTTTAACTGCGCTTCCCCTAAATAGGAAAATTTTCCAGATAAAGCCAGAGTGGCTCCAATCTTAATCGGTTCCATGGAAACCGTCTTAAGTCCGTTCGCTTCTTGCTCCCCCGTAAAAGCCAACTTGCCAGATAAAGCCAGGGTAGCTCCAACCTTAATCGGCTCCTTGGAAACCTGTTCTGAGGGTCTTGAATAGTTGTATCCCAACCAAACAACCCCGAAAACAATGATTGCGCCAACTATATACTTTATTATTTTATTCATTTTTTTAACTCAATTCTAAAATTATTAATTGACCTTGTGATAATTTATCATGCACGCATTATGAATAACTTACACAGATTAGTCAAGAAAAATGTCTTTTCTGTTTTTTAATAGCCTTATTTTACAAGGTAAAATAAGTGCCATCGTTTAGTTGTCAAAATACTTGACATTACAGCGAAAGTAAATTATATTAAAATAATGGAGTTGGAAAAACAATTGGAGCAACTTGGACTTTCCCGCAAGGAAGCTAATCTCTATCTAAACGCCCTGGAAATGGGGACTTTCTCCGTGATGGGTATCGCGAATAAATCCGGGCTTAAAAGACCAACCTGTTATTTAATACTCGATGAACTGGTCAAAAAAGGGCTGATTTCAATTATCCCAAAAGCGAAAAAACTGCTCTATTTTGCCGAACCCCCCGATGTTTTAACAAGGCAAGCGGAAGAGAATATTTTATTGGCTAAAAAACTCACCCCACAATTGCGCGCAATTTACGGGGCAAAACAAAAACAGCCCGTTATTAAATTCTATTCAGGGCAAAAGGGAATTCGCAATATGTATGAAGATATTTTAAAAAGCAAAATTACGGAATATTTCTACAGCGGTTCCGCAGAAAAACTCATAGAAATGGCCGGAAAAGAATTTATTGATGACTGGATACAAAAAAGAATAAGCAAAGGAATCAAGGCTTATGGAATTCGCATGAAAAAAACGGAGGTGCCCGAAAAAATATACCAAGAAACAAAAAACGCCTTGAGGGAAATACGATACGCCCCCTCTGATATTTACATTCCAGATACTGTGATTATTTATGGTAAAAAAGTCGCGACAATATCAACTAGAAAAGGTAATTTCGGTTTCCTTGTGGAAAGCGAAGAATTCGCCGAAACAATGCTGGGAATGTTTAAGGCGCTGTGGAAGATTTCTTCAAAAAAATAATCAGTGTGCCGCCGCAATCATCCCCTAAAATACGCCTCAATGACTTCTTTTTCAGCAAGGACTGGATAAAAAAACATACAAAAACAACCCTTGGTGTTGAGGGTTGTTTTCGGTAAAACTATAACTTTCTCTTATTTCTCCAGTTTTACAAATTCGCCGTTTTTGATAGTTTTGATTATTGTGGGTTTTATAACATCCCCATTAGAATCAAAACTCATAATCCCCGATACTCCGTCGTAATTTTTTACACCATAAAGATAATTTTTAATGGCTTCTCCGTTAGGACCGACATTTTTTATGGCCAACGCGATAAGTTTTAAAGCATCGTAATTATTGGCTGCGTAAACTTCCGGCGCAAGATTATATTTCTTTTGAAACGCGTCCGCAAATTTTTTCACCGCGGGATGACTGCTTTTCGCGTTAAACGCCGGAGAAATATAAATTAAATTCTCGGCCACCTTGCCTCCGAGCGAGATTGTTTCGGGTGTTTCAATACCATCGGTGCTGAATAGTTTGGCTTTTATTCCCAGTTCTCCTATTTGCTTCAAGATCAGCCCTCCACTTTTGCCAGTTGTAACAAGATAAATTGCTTCCGGATTGGCTTGTTTTATTTTAGCAAGCTGTGTCCTTGCGTCCGAGTCGCCATCCGTGTAGCTTTCTTCCGCAACAACTTGCCCGCCCAAACTTTCAAATGTTTTTTTAAAAATGGTTTTTCCGGAAACACCGAAGTCCGTGTTAACATAAATTACCGCCACTTTTTTCAGCTTTTCTTCGTTTTTGATATACTCAGCCAGTTTTGTAACCGTTAAGCTCATCAGAGGCATTACATTAAATTCATAATCTCCCGCCTGGCTTAATCTAGCGGATGAAGCAACCGGATTAACCAGCACAACATGGTCCTTGTTGGTTAGCGGAGCGATGGCGAGAACCACGCTACTGAAACCTGAAATCACCGCCGGCATATCACTTCCATAGCGCTGATGCAGTTTTTGATAAGCGGATACGCTTTTTGCTCTATCCTTTGACCGTTAACGCCACCCTCCGCGTTAATTTCATCTTGAGCAAGATTAAGCCCCCGCATAAATTTTTCACTGTATGCGGCATTATTTCCTGTCATGGGAAAAACTACGCCTATTTTGATTGGACCCTTTTCTGTTGACTGTTTATTGCTCGCCGAATAACCAATCACGACCAGTATCGCCACAGCGATTACTCCCACTACCCATTTTGTTGTATTTGTCATAATTCTTAAATTTAAACCATTGATAATTATTGATAATTTCAACCTTTATTCAGATTACCATAACGCTTTTTTTTTGCAATTACTCCCCCAAATACGCCTCAATTACTCGTTTTTCGGCGAGGACTTTTTCGGGTTCGCCTTCGGCCAATAACTTGCCCTCGTCCATTACCAAAACCGTATCAGAAAGCTCGCGAATCAGTTCCATGTTGTGCTCAATCAAAATTACCGTTTTGCCTTTTTGTTTTAACTCCCGAATGACGCTGGAAACTATTTTTATCATCTCCTGTTTTTATAATTTTAGCAATTCACCGGAGTAAATAATTTGATTACTATTTACTGATTATAGAAACCTTTCCGCCCTTGACAACCTTGATGGCAATATTCTTGGCAAAATCTCCATTCTTGTCAACGCTAAGTAACCCCGTAATACCCGGCCATTGTTTAACTTTATACAATTCATCCTTTACGCAGTTCGTATTCGTTTTAGGGCATTTATTTTCAATAATTTCTGACAAAAGAATCAGGCTTTCATAGGCTTGTGCGGCAAATATATTGGGTTCTCTTCCAAACTTTTCTCTGTATTTATTCCAAAAATCAGGGTTTGTCGCTTTGTCAAAATTAGCTTCGGCGAAAATTACGCCTTCTCCAAGCGCGCCCGCATTGTCCAAAAATTCAGGATTATTGATTGTTTTGTTGGCAACAACTGGTTTTTTAAGTCCTAATTCTTTCATTTGTTTTAGGAAATTAAGACTATCCTTGGTGAGTAAATCAATAAAGATAACATCTATATTTTGTTTTGACTGTTTTATTTTTGCAATCAATGTTCTGTAGTCTGTATTGGAAAATGTTCCTTCCGAAAAGACAGTTTTCATTCCCAGTTTCGGCAAAAGTTCAGTTCTTAAAAATTTTTCTCCTTCAACCGAAAAATCATTATCTTTTAAATAAATTACCGCCACTTTTTTGTAATCAAATTTTTTTGACAAATAGTGAAACATGGCTGACAACTCTTGCTTCACATTGGTTTGGTTTCTAAAAATATAATCACCGGCATAACTTAAAGAAGGAGCGGTTGCTCCTGGGCTGATTATGATGACTTTGTCCTTTTCCGCTTGTGGCGAGACAGCCAAAGCGGCAACGGAGCACAAAGGACCCACAATTACTTTTATCTTGTCTATATCTACGAGCTTCCTGTAGGCGCTTGTCGCTTTTGCCGGAGCACATCCTCCATCTTCAACAACCACTTTAATGTTTTTTCCTTGTTGCTTTAATTTTTTAAAAGCCATTAAAAATCCTTCCTCGGTTGTTTCACCAAGATTACTTGCCTTGCCTGTCAGGGGAGCAATAAGCCCTATCTTAATCGTGCCTGTTTCGGTTGGTTTCTTTGTTCCAGATATTGAATATCCCAACCAAATTAGTAACACGACGAGGATTGTTCCGATAACGATTTTTGTTCTTTTTGTCATTGTCTTTAATTTAATATATAAATTCACTAATAATTCTGACTTTTATTTAGACTAACATAACACTTTTTGCATGGCAATCACTCCCCCAGATACGCCTCAATAACTTCTTTTTCGGCAAGGACTTTTTCCGGTTCGCCTTCGGCCAATAACTTGCCCTCGTCCATTACCAAAACTGTATCAGAAAGCTCGCGAATCAGTTCCATTGACGCCAGAAACTATTTTTATCATCTCCGGGAAAAGTCCGGAAAACGGCTCGTCAAAAAGATAAATTTCGGACTTCATCGCCATGGCGCGAGCGACTTCCAGAAGTTTTCTTTGTCCGTAGGAAAGGTTGACCGCCAACTGATCTTTCTTTTTCCAAAGGTCCACTTTTCGCAAAACTTCCTCGGCTTTTTCCAAATGGTAATCTTTGTGCTTTTCAAAAAGGGCAGGAAAAACATTCCGCTCGGTTAAAACAACCAGAATATTGTCTAGTGCCGTCATCTGTTCAAAAAGTCGCGCATCTTGAAATGTGCGAGTGATGCCGTAAGTGGAAATCTGGTAGGGCTTTACGCTTTTTAATTTTAC
>QIJB01000015.1 GCA_003231675.1 Candidatus Campbelliibacteriota bacterium
TTCTTATTTCTTCCGGTTCTGAACCGGTTATATACGAAGGAACGCTAACCGCCGCCCCCGCAAAGGAGGCGTTGGCGAAGCGCGGAATGAAAAAAACGGCAAGGAATGAAAACATCAAAAAAAATGAAAGTAAATTTATTGTTTTTTTGTGGCGCGATAACATATTTTTTGACACTGCCCTAATTGGTTCGCTTCATCTCCATGAAAAAATAACCGTCGTCATTTTTATTGAAAGATATTCCGTTCTTTGAATAAAAGTCGCTCATTCCGTAAACGGACGTTCTCGCCTTAACATACTCCTTGGAGTATTGTATCAACCCTCTTATTCCCGCGATGGGATCTTTAAAAATCAAACTGATTTCCTTGAGAATTTCAGATAAATTTAAAAATGAATTTATCATCCTCAAGTGATAAATTGCCATTTTTTCCGGAACAGGCAATTTCAAAAGATCGCGCGCCGTCTCTCTATATATATTAGCAATTGGATTAAGATTATTCAAATCGGATTGACTTTTATTCTTTAAGGCTCTCTTAATGATGACGATTTCATTTTCTCCTCCGGAGCCCCCGTATTTTTTCATAATTCTCGCCACGCTGTTTCCATAATTTTTAAAATCATTTTTACTCGCTTTTTGGAGAATATTTAAATCCTTTATGGAATATTTATCCGGGAAAGTTCTCTCTTGTAAGTTCTTTAAGAAAAGCTCATCAATCTTTTCTTTTGTTTGCCCGTTCAATTGCCCAGACTTTTTCAACGATATAAACAAGGAAATGAATTCTTGGGAGAAAATTCCGGTTTTTCCCATTTCTCCAATGTCTGTGATGTCTTTAATGTTTCCGGTATCATCGCTTTTTCCCGAAACGGCTTGTTTTTGTGGGGTTTTTACGATTTCATCATTGGGACCCGGAACAAGAGGATTTCTCCCCTCCGCCACTTCCTTCCCGTCGGGCGTTCCGTCGCCGTCCGTATCGGGATTTTGCGGGTCGGTCTTCCAGAGAGCTTCTTAAGCCGTCGTTGTCGGAATCTTTTTGTTCCTCACTTTTTATTTCCGCTGTGAGCCCCTTCCTTGGTGTATCATTGAGTAAATTGCTTCCTTTCTCAATGATTTTTCCGAAAAAGAAAAACCATCCTCCTCCCAAAAAAAGGATTGCCACCAAAACGATTATCAATTTTTTGCTCGGTAAATAAGACAAAATATCGGAAATACCTCAACAATTATTATACCATTTAAAAAACAACATTGTAAGGGTTTTATGGATAATTTAAGATTATCGCCTCCTCCCAAAAAAAGCTTTGTAAATAAGGATTTTATTCCAAAGAAGTTCCGACCATCAGCATAGTTCCCATTGCTGGAATGGGAGGAGCCGGAGGCGGAAGGACGCACTCTCCTCCCTCAATATAAGTTCCCTTAATCGCAGGTCCCGGACGATAAAATTGATAATACGCGAAAGGAACGGTGACGGCGAACCCAAACATAAGGAGCCCCGGTCTGGGAGGGCTGACTGTTATCAAAACACCGTTCAGACAATAAACAACGGCGCCGATTCTGCCTCCAAAGGGAAGGGGTATCAAGGCGCCAGTCTTCTTAATTTTGTAATTGAAAATTCCCGTCACCAGAAAGAGAAGAATGAAGAATAATAATATTTTTTTTCGCGAATTAAACGACATAAATTTTAAAAAGAAAGACGAAAATTACCATAATTGCTCAAACCATTGGTATTTTCCACATAAAACCAATAAATTAACGGGTAATTCAATTTTTTAAAATATTCCGGCAGTTCTGGCTCAACCTTAAAAGTGAGAGTTTTCCCGTCCGGCGATGGCAAATTTTTTATAACCGCGTATCCGACGTAAACGGTATTTCCCGTCGGAGTAAAACCGGATCCTGTTATTTTAACCTCCGTTCCAACCGATCCGCCGGAAGGAGAAATGGAAAAAATAAGGGGTTTTTTTTCTTCTTTTTTCTTTCTTTCCAAACTACTCGGGGCTTCTTCCTTTTTGGAAATCGTTCCTTTGCCGGTATTAAAGACGATTCCATCCGCTTTCTTGTTTTTTAAAGGAGGTATGACGCTCGGCAGATAATCATCCGGGCCGGGAATGGCTGGATTTCTCCCCTCCGCCACTTCCTTCCCGTCGGGCGTTCCGTCGCCGTCCGTATCGGGATTTTGCGGGTCGGTCTTCCAGAGAGCTTCTTCCCAATCTTTCAAGCCGTCGTTGTCGGAATCTTTTTTAAAATCAATCTGGGCGGAAGAATTTCTCATCCCCACGGGAAGTTGTATCAATTCACGGCTTTTTTCAGGAATGGTATTTTCACTTTTGAACATAAATAAAAGTGCCGCCAAAGCGATTAAGGCAAGAAAAATAATAATCGCTTTGGATTTTTGGATTCTTTTCATCCTTTTAGAATTATATCATTTTATTTTTTATTTTCCATCTTCCTTGACCCCGGTTCAACAAGCAAACGAAGAAAACGCGGGGCTTTCCCTGACGCCAAAATCCCCGAAGTCGGACTTCGGGGAAGGAAAAAATGCGGTGTAATAATTTTGTCTGATTTGATTAAGGTTAAGGAGAGATTAGACTCAGACATCTCCAGTTTTCCGGAGAAAGGTTTTCCGCTCTGGCTTTCGGAGGAATTTCACATTTGGCGAAATCTTCCGCGGTGAATTCCGGCAAGTTGTTCTTCAGCATTTTTCTTTTTTCGGAAAAGCCTTTTTTGAGAATTTCAAAAAAGGCTTTTCCGTCATTTTCTTCCCCGCTCTTGACGCCGTCCTTAAAAAATTTTTTTGAAATGTTGTCTATGAGTAAAACAGCGGAATCCACTTTTGGTTTGGGAGAAAAATAACTCGCCGAAACAGTCCTAATAATCTTCGGTTCTCCATACACCTTGACGCTAACGGAAAGAATGCTTTCTTTAAGCGGACGGAAACGAGCGTTTTTCTTTTTTGGCTTGACCGGCAAACCGACAACCCTTTCCGCCACCTCTTTTTGAACCATTAAAACCATACTGCTCGGCTGAAAATCGCTTTCCAGAAATTTCCGCAAGAAATGCGAGGTGATATAATAAGGAATATTGGCGACAAGCTTATAACCATTATTCTTGAGTCCATAATCGCCGGGGTTGAATTTTAAAATGTCCGCGTTGACGACATCCGGTTTTTTTCGGTCCGAGAATTTTTCCCTTAAAAATTCAACCAGCCGACGGTCTTTTTCCACGGCAATCACTTTTTTCGTTTTTTTCAGTAATGTCTCGGTCAAAATGCCTTTACCGGGACCGACCTCCAAAACAACATCGTCCGGACCAACACTGGCGGCTTGAACAATCTCTTCGGCAATTTTCTCCGAAGTTAAGAAATTTTGCCCCAGAGATTTTTTAGGGGCAGACGTCCTTTTTCGGCTAGCCTGTTTTTTTTGAGGATTTCTTCTTATTTTTCTTTTGTTTGGCATTTGAATTTTTCTTTTTCAACCCGCCTTTGGAGGTCAACTTCGCGACGGAACGAGAATGCGACTTTGATCTCTTAATCTTTTTGCCTATTTTCCCCGGGGATAAAAATCGGAACAAATCATTGGGACCTTTAAAAACCATATTTGAATAATAAGCCAAAAAAGGGCTGACGCGGCTTCCCTTGGGGTAAACGAGCCACGCTTCTTTATTGGTTTCATGAGCCTCCCTTAATTCATTAACTACTCCCGGCGAAGATACCGCCTTTGGAAAATAAGCTATAACTTTGTCAACCTGTTTTACGAACCAATACATATCTCTATTGACGATTTGGTGCAAAACCCTGGGCGTTCTCATGGAAGGACTCCACTGCTCAACCATTTCAACCTCACGAGGGTCAAAAATGATAAAATATTTTTCAAGTTTTTCAATAAAGCGGTCAACCTCTTTTTGACCCTCGGCGCCCATAAAATTAGTGAGAGGCATGGCAACATAAACCTTTTCAATGCCCGGTTCAAAAATAATTCTGTATAAAAGCTTCACATTACTTTGAGAAGGTATGCTGTAAAAAGGTTTTCTGTGCATTTCAGCCCACGAGGCGGTCATTTCCGTGTCCACATTCCTCCAGAGAAGTATATCGTTCATTGTCATTTTTTCTTTCTTCCACTGAGGGCGTTCTTTAAGTTTTATATCAATGCTCATCACATCATCTACAAAAGAAAGGAAGAGATCGGGATTCAACTGACTGACATAATAATTATCCCAAGCGCGAATGAAGACTTTCCTCCAAAAAAACATAGCGTGAATATTTATGAAAACGGCGTGGTTTTTCTTCAATTCTCTCGGTAGCTCCCCCGCTATCTTTTCAAAAACAGCGCTTCTCACCGCGCTAATGACGGAAGGAGGAGCGTTTAAAATATTCTCCGGCGTCAAATTGATGCCAATGGAATTGGAGTGCTCAAGCATCATCTGTCCAACATCATATAATTTTACTCGTTTGCCGAATTGTTTGGCGTATTTTTTCAGATTTTGCAAATAATCTTTTCTCCTTGAACCTGATATTGCCGTTGTTATGATTAACATATTTTTAATCAAACTCTTATCTTGATAAAACGGGACTTTGATTTAATCCTATCAAAAGAAAAATTTTAGGGCAAGGAAGCCGGCGATGAGCAAGGCGATAAAAATAATGGAAAGAATGTTAAAATACTTGAAAATTAAATGATTAAGTCGCGCGCCGAAACGGCGGATAAGCCAAGAGATGGCAAAAAAACGCATCCCTCTTCCGAGAATGGAAGCGAAAACCATCTGCCAAACGGAAACCTTGAAAAGCCCTGCGGAAATAGTGAACACTTTGAACGGGATTATTGTAAAGGCGGCGGTGAAAATCGTGAGGAAGACGTGCTGTTTAAATTTGGATCCGATGAATTTTATCGCCTCGTTCAGGTTATAGGCGTCGGCGATTCGATAGCCGACGGTTTCGTAAAAGCCCCAACCGATGGCGTAACCGAGAAGCGCTCCGAGCACCGAACCGAGCGTCGCAATGCCGGCATACCACCACCAACTCCTCTCCTTGTGGCGGGAAAAACCGCCAATGGCGGGGCTGGCGCTTGCCATCAAAATCGCAATTAGAAGAATGTCGGGCGGAATGGGAAAAAATGACGCCTCAAAAAAGGCAATCAGGAAAAGCGCGACCGCCATATGCGGAGAGCGCGCCCAACGCAATGTCCACGCGCGCAGGCGTTCCGTAATTTTTGAAATAAAAATTTTCATCGTTTTGCCGATTGCAATTCGCGACGGATAGCGCCCTCCGGCTCGCGGATTGCAATCGCGCGCCGGAGTCTTAAATCTTATTTTTTCCTTCCGCCGGCTTTTCTTAAATTGTCAGCCGCTTCCTCGGGAGGAGCGGAAATGACCTCAACCCCCGTCCCTAATTCCAGTCCCGCCCATTCGTATGTTCTGGGAAGAATCTCTATGTGCCAGTGGTAATAAGGAACATTTTTCACTCTCGCTGAAGCCGTGTGAATGAAAAAATTATAAGCCGGATTTTTGAAAACCTTGTCCAAGCGAATCAGGGCGTCCTTGAGCGATTCAGCCAAGAAGCGCGCTTCTTTTTCGGGCATTTCTTCAAAATCGGAAGAGTGTTTGCGGGGAAAAATTCTCATCTCGTATGGGACTCTTGAGGCATACGGGACAAGAGTGATAAAATGCTCATTCTCATACACTATCCTCGTTTTTTCTTTTATTTCCCAATCAAGCATAACGCAATGCACACACTTTTTGTTTTTTTCAAAAAATGCCAGTCCGCCGTTAATGCTTCGGGAAACATCCGGCGGGATAATCGGCAAGGCAACCAACTGCGAGTGGGGATGTCCAATTGAAGCGCCGGCAAGCGAACCGCGATTATGAAATATTAAAATATATTCAATGCAGGTTTCTTTTTCAAGCGACCTGTAACGCTCTTGGAAGGCTCTAAAAACCAAAGAGATTTCATCCAGAGACATCTTCTCAAAATCCCTGTTGTGGTCGCGGGTGATTATAACTTCATGAGACCCGAATCCTTCGGCTCGTTTGTATGGACCATACCTGTTAAATTTTGGGCAAACTCCACTGTGCCTTAAAACGGGATATTTGTTGGGAATTATTTGGATAAACCAATCCTTAAAACGGGTGGACGCTCTTTTATTTTTATTTTTCGGAGGTCTTGGATACCAAAGAATGGGAGGAGGGTTGCCACTTTTTTGAGGGTCGTCAAAAGGACAATCCTTTTTGGGAAGCCGAGCGCGTGGCAGTGATTTTCCCAAAAACAACGGTCTTGTCCTGCGAACCGAAGAAACGAGAATCCATTCCCCGCTCACCATGTCCCTTCTGAATTCAATAATCTCTTTTGGATTTGATTTTTTTTTCATATAAAACTGAGTGGGCTCAAACCGCAAGCGAGTTTTAAAAGTCGGCCTTAAATCCGAAAGTTTAAATGTAATCCGTTCCCTTATTTTAACACCTTTCTCTTTTCAATAAAACTTCGCAAAATGAGGGCGGCGGCGGAGGCGTCGTTTTTTTTGATTTCCATCCCTTTTCTTTTTCTGGAAACATTGCCCCGCGGACCGATTCTGTCCGGCGTTCTCAAAGATTCCTTCGTCGTCAAAGTTTCGCTCTGGTAAACGACCGGCAAACCGGTTTCTTTTTCCAAAAGAGCCTTGAACGGCGCGACCTTTCCCATAATGGGATTGGGGTGGCCTTTGTAATCAACGGATTCTCCGAGAACTATTTTCCCAACACTGTTCGCGCCACAAATTTCCTTAATTTTCTTCACGGCTTCTTCCGCGCATTTTTTTGAAGGACAATTCTTAATCACGGAATGAGGAAGAGCAAAAACCGCCTCCTCGTCCGAAAGGGAGATCCCTATTCTTTTCATTCCATAATCAATGCCGAGCAGTCTCATAAAATAAGACTAACATTTATTTTTACAAAATAAAAAGAGGGATGAAATCCCTCTTTTTCATTTTGGGGGCTCCTTCAGGGAAACGGTAATTCCCTTTTCATAAAGGAACTTCCTTACCCCTCCCCTTATCTTTGAGGCCTCTGTTTTATTCCAGAAGTCTATTAGGAATAAAACCAGGTTATCCCAGTCAGTGACAACATCCGCCTTGGCGGAGATTGCCATTGGGTTTTCTCTCCCACCACGGTCTCGCAAAATTGAATATGCGAGGACCGAAGTGTCCAACTCGTCCAAGAGCCGGAGCAACTCCTTTTCCTGCTTTTGGGCGTTTTTTGTGAGACCTATCAAATAAGTCGCACAAAATCCAATGAGGACGATAAAAATCACTATTACAATCATCTCCACCACCTCCTTCTCCTTCAAAATATAAGATTTTTTAAAAAGCTTTCTTTTTTAAAGGATAGCACGATGCTACATTTTTGTCAACACCTCGGCGCCGTTTTTGGTAACGGTTATGGTGTGTTCAAAATGGGCGGAAAAGGAGCCGTCCTTCGTCCGCCATGTCCAGCCGTCTTTTTCCAAAACAACATCGTCGCCACCTTCGTTTATCATCGGCTCCAATGCCAAAACCATTCCCGCCTTCAAGCGCGCGCCTGTCCCTTTTTTGCCAAAATTGGGAATCTCCGGCTCCTCATGCACGGCGTAACCGACCCCATGCCCCACAAGTTTTTTCACGACGCTGTATCCCCGCAATTCGGCGCAAGATTGAATCGCAAAACCGATATCGCCGGCAAAGGCGCCGTCCTTGGCCGCCACAATCCCTTTCTCCAAAGATTCTTTGGCTATTTCAATTATTTTCATTTCCTTTTCTCCGACCCGCCCGACAGGAACGGTTATCGCCATATCAGTAAAGAGCCCTTTGTATTTCAGACCAAGATCAAGCCCGACAATATCCCCTTCTTTTAATATTCTATCCGCGCGAGGAATGCCATGCACCACCTCGTCATTTATGGAAACGCAAAGCGAACCTGGGAATGGATTGCCAAATTCGGCGCCGTAATTTTTAAAAGACGGTTCTCCACCGACTTTTCTTATAAGCCTTTCCGCCTCTTTATCCAATTCCAGCGTCGCCACTCCCTCTTTGGCGAAATTAGAGACGCTAAAAAGAACAGAGGCGAGAATTTTGCCTCCTTCCCTTAACTCCTTAATTTCCTCCGGTGTTTTAACGGCAACCATTTATATTTTAATCAATTTTCAAGGCTTTCAATATTGCTTCATTGACCTTTTCCACACTCTCTTCTCCGTTTATTTCAATAATTGCGCGCTTTTCCCGGGACGGTTCGGTTTTTATATTCGCTCATGCGCGTATTAAAGATTTCTTCTTTGTCCAAATCCCGCTCCCTGAGAATTCCATCCCCATTCGGGCAGGGAGAGCCGGGCTGAAGCTTTTCCGAACGAGCAAAAACATGGTATCCGGACTTATCACAAACTAGCCGATTTCGCGCCCTCTCTTTCAATTTATCCTCATTGACATTTATTTTTACCG
>QIJB01000041.1 GCA_003231675.1 Candidatus Campbelliibacteriota bacterium
GTGTTCTAAAGGAAGTGCGGACAAGAGAGGAAATGGAAAGATTGGCGAAAAAATTAAGGTCGGCGAATCTTCGCCTGAAAAGACTTGACGAGGCGAAATCGGAGTTTATTTCAATCGCCTCCCATCAGTTGCGCGCTCCGCTCACTGCCATCAAAGGATACTCTTCAATGCTCTTAGAGGGCGCCTTCGGCGAACTGCCACGAGAAACAAAGACACCCCTTAAAAGAATTTTTGATTCAAGTATCAGGCTTGTTGGTCTTGTAGGAGATTTTCTCAATTTGAGCAGGATTGAAAGGGGAAAAATGGAATACAATTTCAAAAAAACCAATCTGAAGAAATTGGTGTCCGACACGGTTGAAGAATTCAAGACGATGAACGGTAAAAATCTTGAAATAAAATTTGAAGCCGATGGAAAAGAAGAACTTGATGTTATCGCGGACGAGAACAAAATTCGTCAGGTTTTCACTAATATTATTGATAATGCCGTAAAATACACGCCAAAGGGTTTTGTTCATATTTTTCTCTATAAGAACCCGGAAAAGAAGACCGTGATTTTTAAAGTCAAAGATTCCGGGATGGGAATGAATTCGGAAACGCGTTCGCGGATTTTTCAAAAGTTCAGTCGGGCAAGGGAGGGCATTTCAAAAATAGATACCGAGGGTCTGGGTATGGGACTTTACATTGCCAAAAGAATAGCGGAAGACC
Organism: Candidatus Campbelliibacteriota bacterium; assembly: GCA_003231675.1. Taxonomy (GTDB): domain Bacteria; phylum Patescibacteriota; class Minisyncoccia; order UBA9983; family UBA9983; genus SZUA-82. Next base: position 706 of record QIJB01000041.1, read on the forward strand.
ACGGCGGGAGAATATGGGCGGAATCCGGGGGGGAAGAAAAGGGAAGCTCTTTTTACGTGGAATTGCCCGTAAATCCTCCACAAGCGAAACACCGCTAATCCACCGTCCACCGAAACCCGGTTTCGGTGGATTTTAGCGCGCGGAAAAAACACTCGGAAAAAACCTTGACAAAATGAGAAATTCATAATATCGTTTTATTATGGACTTTAATAATTGAATAGATAACTAAAAACAAAAAGGGAGGTGTAAAATGAAGAAGAAAGTTTTGGCCGCGCTCAAAGCGGTTAAAAAATTCAGAAAAATTTTTTTTGTGTTGGCGGTTGCCGTCATCCTTCTTATCGGGCTGAGTATGTATCTTCAGCCCAGGCTGGTGGTGACTGATTCCACGACTTTCTTGTCGTCTATGGACGCCAAGAAGGTTAAGGTGGTCACCGTCTATGTAAAAAAGGATGAAGTCTCCTCCTATACCGCGTTGGTTCGCGGGAAGGATGAGATTTTTGTCCTGAAAACCGAGGCCTCGGGAGAGGCCACCAAGGCGATTGAGGGCAAAATACTGGAGCTGAAGATTCCGCTCCAATACTCCCAAGTCCCAGAGCCGTTCGGCTGGGGAAATATTGGGAAAATTCTGCTAATAATCGCCTTGGGTGGGGTAATACTCCTCGCTCTGTGGTTGGGGTTCATGATGTTAATGGGTCCGCCACCGATGGACGAGGGTAGACCACCCGGACAGGGAGGAGACCCTTTTGTGGGCCTTCCACCCGGGAAGAAGCCTCGCCCGAAGAAAAAAATTAAAAAAACAACTTTTGCCGATGTCGCCGGATGCGACGAGGCGAAGACCGAGCTGCAAGGAATAGTGGACTATCTCAAAGGAGATAAGCCACTCTATGAAGCCCTCGGGACAAAGATTCCCAAGGGGGTCCTACTTAACGGACCTCCTGGAACAGGGAAAACTTTGCTCGCCCGCGCGATGGCGCATGAGGCGGGAATTCCGTTCATTATAATGAACGGATCCGAGTTCATTGAAATGTATGTAGGCGTTGGGGCTTCGAGGGTCAGGGACCTGTTTGACCAGGCGCGCGCAAACGCGCCCTGTGTAATTTTCATAGATGAAATAGACTCCGTCGGTGGAAAGCGCGAAGGCGGGGGCTCGGGAGGGGCAAAGGAGCACCAGCAGACCATGGATCAGCTTTTAGCTGAGATGGATGGTTGCTCTTGTGATGATGGCGTTATTATTATGGCGGCGACAAACCGTCTGGATATGTTAGATCCCGCCCTCTTGCGACCGGGAAGATTTGACAAGAAAATTTTTGTCGGGCTGCCAAACAGGGCGGACCGCGAAAAAATCCTGGAGATACACACCCGGGACAAACCCCTGACTCCAGAAGTCAATCTGGCGGATATAGCCAAAATGACGACAGGGTTCTCCGGGGCGGACCTTGAGAGCCTTACCAACGAGGCGGCAAAGATCGTCATCAGGGAGATTAAAAAACACCCCCGTCTTTTGAGAATTTTGCTTCCCCTTTTGGCGAAGCTGAATTTTCTCAAAAAGAAAGGGATTAAGACAAAGAAGCCTCCAATAGGGATCCCGCACTGGGCATTCGTTCAGGCGTGGGACAGGGTTGTTACCGGGGGGGATGAGCGTAAAAACATCCTCTCCGAGCGTGATAAGAGGGAGACCGCCGTTCATGAGGCCGGACATGCGCTTGTCGCGCATATCCGGTATTCCATGGAGCCGAATGATACTAACCCGTTGTATAAGGTTAGTATCATTCCGAGGGGACGGGCACTCGGGATGACATATCAACTCCCGGAAGGTGATGAGGATAAATATTCTCTCAACAAGAGAAGCATTTATAACAATCTTATCATCTTTTACGGAGGGTGGGCGGCCGAGAAGGTCGTCCTCGGTGTAACGACCTCCGGGGTCAGCAACGACCTGGAAAGGGCGACCGAACTGGTTAAGAGTATGGTCTTAAGGTGGGGGATGAGTGAAAATCTCCCCCCCATGCATCTTGCCGGTTCGGGTGGGGGCGCTTACTCCGAATCGCGCGCGGACAGATATTCCGGCGCGACGGAGCACGAGATCAACGCGGAGATCAGAGCGTTGATTTCTATGGGGTGCAAAAAGGCCGAGCTCATGGTTCGCAAGAACCGCAAGGCTTTGGACGCCCTCGTTGACGCTCTATTAGAAAAAGAAACTCTTGACAGGGAGGAGTGTGAGAAAATTCTCACAGAAAACATTCCTCCCGAGAATTTAGAGAGGGACGCCTACAGCACAAAAAAACAGGAATATCTGCTGTAGGCAGAATAAAGAAGAAATTTTGGCTTTCGCATAGCCAACCCCCGGGACCGCCATCGGCCCCGGGTTTTTTTTGCTCAAACTTTGCCCCGGCGCAACCAACTGATGTCAACCTGCCACGTTGACATCAATGTCAACGTGGCAGGTTGACATTGAGATGCGGGCGCGGATTGTCAGCGCGCGCGAAATATGCTTAAATATCTATATGAAAAGGATTCAAATCAAAAATATCAAAGACAAAGTCGGGGAAGTCGTAACACTCGCCGGGTGGGTGGATGTCCGCCGGGACCACGGCAAACTTATTTTCATTGATTTGCGGGACGCGAGCGGAAAAGTTCAGATTGTCGCCACTCCAAAAAACGCGGAGGCGCGCGAGGTGGCGGACACGGTCAGACCGGAATGGGTCGTTGAAATTGAAGGCGAGGTGAAAGAGCGGCCGGAGAATATGGTCAACCCGGATTTGCCTTTCGGCGACTTGGAAATTTCCGTCCAAAAAATGGAAGTCCTCAACGAGGCGAAAACTCCTCCGTTTGAAATCGGAACGGACGGCTACGAGGTGGGGGAAGAAATCCGCTTGAAGTATCGGTATTTGGATTTACGCCGCGAACGGCTCCAGAAAAATATCCGCAATAGATATAAGGCGCTGAAATTCATCAGAGATTATCTCACCGGCGAAGGTTTTATTGAAATAGAAACTCCGATTTTAACCAAGTCAACTCCGGCGCGATTATATCGTCCCTTCGCGACAGCAAAAAGGAAAGTTTTACGCTCTTCCGCAATCTGCTCAGCAGTATAAACAGCTTTTGATGGCTTCCGGATTTGAAAAATATTTTCAAGTAACGAGATGTATGCGCGACGAAGACACGAGGGGTGACCGCCAGTCGGAATTTACCCAGCTTGATATGGAAATGAGTTTTATTGAACAAGAAGATGTTTTGAGTGTCGCGGAAGATATGTTCACGAAACTGGTGGAGGCGCTTTATCCCGAAAAAACAATTACGCAAAAGCCGTGGCTGAGAATAAATTATGAAGAGGCTATGGAAAAATACGGAACGGACAAACCGGACTTGAGAAAAGATAAAAACAATCCGAACGAACTCGCTTTCGCGTGGGTTGTCAATTTTCCGCTTTTTGAAAAAGATAAAAACAACGGGCATTTCGCGCCGAGTCATCATATGTTCACTTCTCCGCTGAAAGAGGACTTGGACAAACTTGACAGCGATCCGCACTCCGTCCGTTCCCATCAATACGACATAGCGTTGAATGGCTACGAGGTTGGAGGGGGAAGCATTCGTATTCATAACCGGGAAATCCAATCAAAAATTTTTGATATGATAGGGTTTTCCGAGGAGCAAAAGGGATATTTTGAGCATATGCTCACCGCCTTTCAATACGGGATTCCTCCTCATGGTGGAATCGCCCCCGGGGTGGACCGGCTGCTTATGATTCTGGAAAACGAACCGAACATTCGCGAAGTTATCGCCTTCCCGAAGACGGGCGATGGCAGAGATTTGATGATGGACGCACCGAGCGAAGTCAGCCGGGAACAACTTGACGAACTCGGTCTGGAAATAAAAAAGGAGAAAGAATAGGCAATCAGTAATATGGACAAGGAAATTAAAACCACAAAAATCGCAATTTTTCAAAGAAAGGAAATTCGCAAAACTATTTATAAAAATGAATGGTGGTTTTCGGTTGTTGATATTGTTTTTGCTCTAACCGAGAGTCCTGATGCGGGGGCATATTGGAGAAAGTTAAAACAAAGATTAAAAGAGGAGGGGAGCGAACCCGTGACATTTTGTCACGGGTTGAAATTGCCGGCGCCCGATGGAAAGATGAGAGAGACAGATTGCGCCAACACCGAAGGCATTTTCCGCATCATCCAATCAATCCCGTCTCCAAAAGCCGAACCGTTCAAGCGTTGGCTGGCTACGCGTGAAAGAGATAGAAGATCCGGAACTGGCGACAAAGAGAACAAGGGCACTCTACAAAGCAAAGGGGTATCCCGGCGCGTGGATTGAAAAAAGGATGCGTGGCATTGAAGTTAGAGAAACCCTGACTGATGAATGGAAGAACCGGGGGGTAAAAGAGGGGCTGGAGTACGCGATTTTAACGGCTGAAATATCAAAAGCGACTTTTGGCATAACGCCGAGCGAATATCAAAAACTAAAAGGATTAAAAAGAGAAAACTTGCGAGACCATATGAATGATCTGGAATTGATTTTTACGATGTTGGGCGAAGCGTCAACGACGGAAATTGCCAAAAATAAAAATGCGCAAGGTCTAAGTAAAAATAAAATCGCCGCAAAAGAAGGCGGAGGTGTGGCGGGTAAGGCGAGAAAAGACTTAGAAAGAAAAACCGGCAAGAAAGTTTCAACAAACAAAAATTATCTTCCGAAAGAGAAAAGAAAAAAGAAATTGAAATAATAGGGACTAATTTATGGCGGCAAACAGAAAAGCAAAAGGCGCGCGGAAGCAGTCCGTTCAAAACAGGGATTATCTTGAGTGACTCATAAAGGTTAAGGTGTTTTCAGGGGCGAAAAAGCCGGAAGCGCGGAAAGAGGGCGACCGGTTTTTTGTTTATGTAAAATCCAAAAGACGAGAGGGCAGGGCGAATGACGAAGCGATTCCACCGACAACCGTTGTCGGTGGAAGGTGGATTGGAGGTGGGGCGCGGCAGGTTGACAAAATTGAAAAAATGTTGATAATTAGGGCAAATTAAGGAAAGTTTTTTAATAATAAAATAAAAAGAAAAAAAAGGAGGTGTTGAATGAAAAAAGGAAGGGTAATTGTAGTGGTGGACACTTCGGTGTTCATTCATGATCCAGAGTGTATCAAAGAAATTGCCACTGAGAATAAAAAAGGGGCGACGATTATTGTAGTTCCTCGCCCAGTAATTTCAGAGCTGGATGGCCTGAAAAGCCACGCCAGCAAAGGATTCAAAGCGCGGGAGGCATCGCGCGCGATAAATTCATACATAAGAAATGGGAAAAAAGGGGGGCATTCAATAGGGACGGGTGTTCCTGTTGAGAATACCTGTTTTTTAGTTGTTGATTCAAAGAGGGTGGATTTCAATCACCCGGAAATTTCTCTGGAGAAAAACAATGATAGCCGGATTATCTTGACGGCTATGCACTGGAAAGAACTAGGGGAAGAAAAAGGGTTTAAAGTTTCTGTTATTACAAACGACGGGAACTTTAAAATAATTGCCGAGTCCTGCGGACTGGACGCCAAAATGTACGAGGGCGTCCAAAAAATATACAACGAGCTTTATTCCGGCATAAAGGACATTGTTTTGCCGGATGGCTCGGAGTCGCTGTTCACAAAATGGCACAAAGACGGGGGAATGGACATTTCCGCCGTACCCGTTGAGGTTGGCAATCTTCTCGCCAACCAGTGTTGTGTTTTCAGCTCGGCTGAAAAAACTTTCCTCGCCATTTACAAAGGCGAAGAAGGGTTTAGGAGGGTGAATAAACCCTCAAAGAAACCGAGCCTGGATGGGGCGATTTTACCGAAAAACATAGAGCAAGCGTTTGCCTACGCTCTGTGTTTTGATGAGGACATAGACCTCGTCTCCCTTGCCGGTAAGGCCGGGACTGGGAAAACACTGATGGCCATTCTCGCCGGCTATCAGCAAATGAAGTTGGGGCGGTTTGATCATGTCTTGGTCTACCGCGCCCAAGTGGAATTGGGCGAGAAAATGGGTTTTCTCCCGGGGACGCTGGACGAAAAGATTGCCCCGTGGAAATATCCCATTTTAGATTCCTTGCTTGCCATATTGGGCAAGGAAGGAAAATCAGAGATAAAAAATTTATTTGAGATTGGCTCAATATCCATTGAACCAATCAATTACATACAGGGGCGGACACTTCGCCGTTCCTATGTCCTCATAGATGAGGCTCAGAATATGGAGCCGGAGGACATGAAGGCGTTGATAACGCGCGCCGGAAACGGGACAAAGATGGTGTTAACTGGGGATGTCGCGCAGGTGCGGCATCCGTATCTAAACTCTTTCTCAAACGGACTCACGAAGGTGGTTCAGAGTTTGAAAGAGGGTAAGATAACAGGTCATGTGACGTTAACGAAGAGTGAACGCTCTCGTCTGGCTGAACTGGCCGCCGATTTGCTATAAAAAAATAGGATAAAAAATAAACAAGATCTTAAAGGGCTCACCTTAACCGGTGCGCCCCTTTTTTTCGCCCCCCCCCCGCTTGAACACTCAATGTCCCAGCGGGATTTTTGCCACCAAAGTGCGCGGAATTGTGTTATAATGCCTTTATAAATTTTATGTATGAAGTGCAAACAAGTCAATTTTCCGGCCCGCTAGACCTTCTGCTCGGACTGATAGAGAAGCGAAAAGTTTCCATCAACGACGTTTCTCTCGCCGACATTACGGACCAATATATGGGCTATCTGAAAGAACTCCAAAAATTTCCCATTGCGGAAGTGGCATTTTTTGTGGTAATCGCTTCAACTTTAATGCTTGTAAAATCCCGCTCCTTGATACCGTCCATAGAACTGACGGAAGATGAGGAGCAGAGCATTGAAGAATTGGAGGGGCGTTTGAAAATCTACCGCCGAATAAAGGAATTTTCCGGGCGACTGAACAAACTTTTCGGAAAAAATCCCCTTTTTGAAAGAACGAGTTTTAAGGGAGTTGAACTCGGTTTTATGGAGCCAAGGGGCGTTGATAAAAATAATCTTCATTCCGCGCTTAAAAATGTTTTGGAAAATCTTCCCGTAAAGGAAAAATTGCCGGAGGCGGAGGTGATGAAAATAATCAGCATAGAAGAAAAAATAAGGGAACTGACGGACCGCGTTTCTTACTCTCTGGAAATTTCTTTCACGGAGTTTTCCGTTTCAAGAAATGACATAGACAGGCAAAACAAAAAGGCGGAAATAATCGTCAGTTTTCTGGCGATGCTTGAATTAACGAAACAAGGCATTATAATGGTAAGGCAAGAGGGATTGTTTGACAGTATAAACATTCTCAAGCAATCTTGAATAAAAACAACCTCGCCGAAAATTTCATTCGCGGGGAAAAAAATATGGAAAACGACATTAAAACAGCGGGTGAAACAAAAAATCTGGACGTATTGGTTGAGTCAATCCTTTTCTTGAAAGGCGAGCCGGTAAGCGTCAAAGAATTGTCAAAAATACTGGAAGCTGGGGAAGAGGAGGTGAGAGAAGCCCTGGACTCTCTGGATGAAAAATTGTCCGGGCGGGGAATTTGCTTGGTGAAAAAAGATGATTCCGTTATGCTCGCGACCGCGCCGGAATCAGCGAAATTCGCGCGCGCCTTGGTGGAGGAGGAATTTAATTCTCCTTTATCAAAGTCTGCCCTTGAAACCCTGGCGATTGTCGTTTACAAGGGTCCGGTGAGTCGCGCCGACATAGATTACATTCGTGGCGTGAATTCTTCTTTTATACTGAGAAACCTTTTGGTCAGGGGGCTGGTGGAGCGGGTTAAAAATCCCCGCGACAGCCGCGCCTATTTTTACAAGCCAACCTTCAGCTTGTTACGGCATCTCGGAGTTCGTTCCATAGAGGAGTTGCCGGACCGCGGAGACTTTGTTGAAAAGATGGAGGAATTTACCGCCTCCGCGGAAAGTGAAGATCTTTCCGAAGGCGAAAAATCCGAAGGCGAAAAAACAGAGGGCGATAAAGTGAAAACTGAAAACGAGAAAGCGGAGCCGGAGGGCGAGGAATCCGCCACCGGCGAGAAAAGAGAAAATGGAGAATTTGCGGAAGAAGAAAGAGTGGGGGTTGAAGAGTTTGCCGATGATAAAAAAAATGAAAATTCGGAAAATAACAATTTTAACGGCACTGCTGGCAATTAGCCTCTCCTTTGTTTTTTTGTTCGCCACCAAAGATTTGCCTGTTTCCGTTTCCGTCTCGGCGGCGAAAAAGAACGCGACCGAAGAATCGTCTTTCAAAAACATGGCTTTAAATGCCCGGGCGGCTTATGTTTTTGACATTTCAACGGGGCGCGCCATTTTTAAAAAGAATTCATCGGCGCAACTTCCTTTGGCGAGTTTGACCAAGATAATGACCGCCATCGTTGTCAAGGAAAACACTCCTGAATGGCTAAAAGTGTCAATTCCTCGCGAGGCTGTTTTACAGGAAGGAGATTCCGGGCTTTTAACGGGGGAATGGTGGAAAGTCTCAAATCTTACGGACGCGATGCTCATCGCGTCTTTGAACGACGCCGCCTTTGCTTTGTCCATGACCGCTCTCGCGGGAAAGGACGGAGGCGGATCTTGGAGGGATTTTGTAAAATTGATGAACAAAAAAGCCCAAAAAATGAATTTGAATCAGACATATTTTTTGAATCCGACCGGGCTTGATTTTTCTTCAAACACCCCCGGCGCTTACGGCTCCGCGGAAGATGTGGCAAAAATGATTCGCTATGTTCTTAAAAAACATCCGGAACTTCTTGAGGTTACCGGTTATAAAACTTTAAAAGTCAATTCCCATTTTTTCAGGAATACCGATAAATTGGTAGGAGAGATTCCGCTCCTCGTCGCCGGAAAAACGGGTTTCAGTAATTTGGCGGGAGGGAACCTCGCCGTTGTCATTGATGTCGGATTTGAACACCCCGTCATTATCGTTGTTCTGGGTTCTTCCGAGGAGGGCAGATTCAAGGATGTGAAAACATTATACGAAAAAACGTTGCAATATTTTAAATCCTCCTAAAATATGCTATCTTACGGGTATGGAGCTTAATATTCTTAAAGTTTTCGGACTGTCTTCCTTTACTTTTTTTTGGGCGATGTTTTTCACTCCGGCTCTCACGCACTTCCTTTACAAACACAAGATGTGGAAGAAATCGGCGCGAACCAAAGCCTTAGGCGGAGGGGAAGCGAAAATTTTCCATGAACTTCATAAACACAAAGAAGTCGGAACTCCGAGGATGGGGGGAATACTGATATGGTTTTCCGTTCTTCTCGTGGCGTTTATTTTTTTGATTCTCGCCAAAGTTTTTCCTTCTTACACCACGGAAAAAATAAATTTTTTGAGCAGAGGACAAACATGGCTTCCTCTTTTTACTTTAATTTCCGCGTCTTTAGTCGGATTGATTGATGATGTTTTGCAGGTTTTCGGCAAAGGAGAATATATCGCCGGAGGGCTCAGCCTCAGAAAAAGAATCGCCCTCGTTCTTATCATCGGAGCTATCGGAGCCTATTGGTTTTACGCGAAACTTGGAATGAGTTCCGTGATAATTCCTTTTTGGGGAGAATTCAATCTCGGCTGGCTTTTCATCCCTCTCTTTATTGTTACGATGCTGGCGATGTTTTCCGGCGGAGTTATTGACGGACTGGACGGACTTTCTGGGGGAATATTCGCGGCGATGTTCGCGGCATACGGAGGAATCGCTTTTTTCCAAAACCAAATTGACCTGGCGGCGTTTTGCGGAGTGATTGCCGGAGGCACTCTCGCTTTTTTGTGGTTTAACATTCCTCCCGCCAGATTTTATATGGGAGAGACCGGCGTTCTGGGACTGACCACGACTTTGACCGTCGTCGCTTTTTTGACGAAGTCGCCGGCGGTTTTATTGATAATCGCTTTTCCTTTGTTTGCCGCCTCCGGCTCCGTAATAATTCAGTTGGTTTCAAAAAAATATTTCGGGAAGAAGATTTTCAGAGTGGCGCCCATACATCATCATTTTGAAGCTTTGGGTTGGCCGGCATACAAAGTAACGATGAGATTCTGGATTATAAGCATCGTCTTGGCGGTAATCGGAATGGTAATCGCGCT
>QIJB01000078.1 GCA_003231675.1 Candidatus Campbelliibacteriota bacterium
GGGAAGTTCGCCGAGATATCCGCCGGTAACGAGTCCGTTTAAATTAACGCAATCATCCGCCCCTGCCACATCCGCGCAGTCGGTGTTGCAACCGGAAGTCGTGCTCGCGTTGGCAATCATATATCCGTTTCCGGAAACAAGAGCGGATCCGGAAGTGTCAGTCTGGGAACCGTAAAGTTTATATCCGTTGTGGTCAACTTGATAGACATTGAGAGCGTCGGAAATATTTCTCGCGTCCGACCACCTCCGAGCGTCTCGCGAATCGCGGAACCTTGTCAGCGGGTCAAGAGAAACTAAAACGACTGACGCCAAAATTGCGATGATGGCAATAACGATGAGTAGTTCTATGAGAGTAAATCCCCTTTTTTTATTTTTCGCGATTTTAATCATTTTATTGTTTTTGGGCGTATCGGGAAGTAATCCATCCCTCAGTGGCGTCATTCACTTTTATTTTATACCAACCGCTTCTTTCTTCCAACAATTCATATTCTTTTTCGGGATAGACTTTGCTTATCTTTGAGTAACCCGTTCCAGGACCCTTACGGACATTAAGCCATCCGGTGGGCGTTTTCTTGACCGTTACTTTCGGTATTTCCTCGGCCACCTTCTTAGCCGCTTCAATTTCCGCCTTTTTTTTCTCTTCTTCTTTAACTCTTTCACTCTTGATTTTTTCCAACATCTTCACCGCCTCCGCTTTGGCTTTTACCGCTTCTTCAACTCGTATTTTCTCGCGTTGCCGATAAAAATAAACGGATGCAAAAGAAATTGAGACGATAATCAAAATAAAAAAAAGCGCAATCAATCTCTTTTTCATTCGTCCGGGAGGTTTCCACTCGCTCAAGGGCTGAGTTTTCTTTCCATTCTCCTTTAAAAAGTCCGGCTTTTTATTTTCGTGTTCCAGCTCTTCTGATATTATTCCTTCCTTTCTTTTCATTTTTTCATCCAAAATTATGAAGGGATCCGTCTCGTTCCATTTTTCTTCAACTCCGCGGAGAGCGAGACCGGATGCCTCTATATAAACCAGCGGAACATCGCTTTTAAATAACGCCGACTTTCCTATTTTGACCGGCATTCCCAGATTCGTCTTCATATAATCAAGCAGTCCTTTTAATTTTGAGGAGCCTCCAATGAGAATAACCTCATCAACCCTCTGTCCCGTTTGTTCCTTGAAATAATCAAGTGTAATTCTAATGTCCTCAATCATAGGATAGAGAATTTTTGTCAGAATGAAAAAAATTTTTTCACCCGCCTGCGATAATCCAATCTGTTTTTTTAATTTTTCCGCTTCCGATTCGCTCTTATCCAGAACCTTCGCCACCTCCGCCGTAAGCGAATTTCCGGCGATATTGTTGTTATAAGAATACCATAAACCGTTTTTATCAAAAATGGAAACATTTGTGGTGGCGGACCCGATGTCAATCACACAAACCGGTTTTTTCGAGCGACCGGGAAATAACCCCCGGAAAACGGCGAGTGATTCAATATCAAACATCTCCACATTGATACTTAATTCATTGAAAAAAACATACCATTCCAACGCCGTCTCGCGACTGACGGCAACAAGCAGGACTTCAGTCTTTTTCTCCAAGGAAGGAAATATTTTATAAGAAAACAGCAGGTCATCTTTTTCCAACGGAATATTTGCCAAGGCTTCATTCAATATGATACTCTCTCTTTCTTTTTCTTTATGTTCCGTTATATAAAAACTGTGAATGTAAACTTGCGACTCTGGCAAACCGAAAATTGCGTCTCTCGTAATAACGGGATGGGGCTTGGCTTCCCTTAAAACTTTTTTCAGCGCTTCCGCCAATTTTTTCTTGTTTTTAATACGCCCTCGCTCCACAATCCCCGAATCCAAAAGAACTCTTCCTTTGCTCCAAACACTCTCCCCTTTGCGATCTTTCAAAATTTCAACAACTTCAATAGTGTTGTCGGCGATATCTATTCCAACCGATCGTTTTGTAAAAAAATTCAACATAATGAGTTTTAGCTCCAAGTAACGCTTAAATTATAAATTCCGATTTTCCAAAGTCTGTTTCAGACCTTGATTTTTTGCCATTTAAATCTATTTCGCGTTTCTGATTTCCCTTTAATCGCTTTTTTCTTCCCATGAATTGATTGTGATTAAAGGGATGGTATCGGATGACAAAGTGATATTCGCCTCTATTTTTTTGTAATAATCTCCCGTAGTGCTCGCGATAACGGAGATTACTCTGTCATTTCCGTTTGCCAATATATTTATTATACATGAACCGTCGCTTACAGTCATGTTTCCTCCACTATACGCGGAATCAAGACGAAGACGCCAAAAAGCGTCCTCCACACAACCATCTGCCATGCTCAATGCCTCGCCTCCTTTTTGAGAAGCATAGCCCATATCAAGTTCGCCAAGTCCGAGCAGAGAGGCGTTATACGCCATTATGAGGGTGGCGGCGGAAACGATGATAATTGTCAAAAGGGCGGCGACACCGGATTGGCAATTGACCTTTGGCGAGCCAAAGTTGAAAGTTGAAAGTTGAAAGTTGAAAGTTTCGGTATCAAAAATTTTCTTCAAAAATCTTTGACCGAATTTAACTTTAAATTTTCTTTTTTCTTTTTTCATATTTGAATGTCAAATCTTATTTCCTTACACCCACCGCGGTGCGCCAACTCTGCGAATAATCATACTCTGGATTATTGCCCGGATTGTCATATTCGGCGGTCATTTCAACGCGGATGTTTTCTCTGGAACTTGAGCCGGTCAAGTTTGTAAAAATAAGATTGGTGATTTTAATATCTCCGCTTGTAACGGCAATTGATTTTTTATCGGAATCAGAATAAGAAAGAGCTCCCGCGAAAGCGATAAAGGCCATTGTTTCACTCGTATGGAAACGCTCCGAATCCAAGACCTGATCTTCTTCAACATGAAAACTGGCTTGCGATGGAGAATTGGAACATGTAACGCTCCAGCCTCCGTTGGCGCCGTCCATTTCTTCTTGAAAACCAAGCACAATCGGAGAATTCACGTATGTGTTTTGATAAGAGAAAGGGTAACATCCGTTATCGTGTCCAAATACACTGTCGCTCGTCCTGTATGTTTCAAGAGGTGTTCCATTAACGGTCGTGGTGGCGTTCATACTCATGGCAATCCAGCCGATAGTTTCGGTTCCATGGGTTGTCGCCGCCTCGGAGGCATTCAGAGCGATACGCATTCCCGAGACCCCGGGAGGATTCCAGCGTCCGGTGTCTTTGCTAACATAAGACGTAATCCAGTTAGGGTCATTATAGGTCATAACTTGATGAAAAACGACGGGGTCGGACGTGAACGTCTGAGGAAAAGTTTTTAAATCATAAAGCCACCCTCCCGCACTGGAACCGGTCGTGTTGGTGTCGTATTTGTTCGCCTCAACCACTATTCCGTTTATATTCCAAACACCTTCCTCAATCACAAAATATGTGATTTTATCGGATGAGAGATTTGCCCCGCTCGGGTTTTGAAGACGAACTTCAAAACCCGTGGAAGAAGCGTTTCTAATCCTGACTGATGCCGGCAGTGTATTGTTTAATTCTTGATACGAGGCTACAATGACCGGGTTTATGTAATTGTTTTTAAGCGACACGGTCGCCCAATTTTCATCGGTTGACAACGAACCGGCTTCAAATTGCAACGGAACTGACGAGGTTCCTTGAATAATTCTCAAATTCCCATTGTCGCGACTCAAATCAATAATGGTCGGATTCAATGAACTGCTTGCCATAGAGAGGGATAATCTTCCGGGATTGGATTCGAATATTGAAGATTCCAAATTCACTCCGTTCGCGGAGCGTATTTTTTGACTTATCAACTCAAGCGCCATTCTGGCGTTCGCTTGAACTTCCTGAACAACATAGGTCTTGTCCCTTGAGTTGGATACGGAAACACTGAAAAAAATAAAGGCGCTCGCAATCATTCCCAAAATGGCGATATAGATAATCGTTTCTATCAACGTGAATCCGCGCGAGCCAGGATTCACATTCAAAGTTAAAAGTTTCGGTATCAAAAATTTTTTTAAAATTTTTTGCCAGATTTTGAATTTTAAACCGTAATTTTTCATTTTTGTTTTATTTATAGTTTACTCTGCTTTCCTTTAATGTCGGGGTGTTCATTCCGTCTCCCGTGAGTGTGGCACGATAACGCACCCACCGGTTTCCGTTCAAGGCAGTCGGAATAAGCGAACCGGTTGAAGTGGAAAAATAAGTTCCGGCGCCGGACACTCCATACCAACCCGTCCATATTCCCGGAGAACCGCCGGAATCAGGGGCGGCGTTCAGTTCAAATTTTATTCCGCACGCCGGACTGCAAGACGGAATTGTTTCATCCCATTCCATCACCTGAATTTTGGACGGCGCGCCGGTGTCAAAGGCGGAAGATATGATAACACCTCTTGTAATGAGTAATTTTAAGATAACGCTGTTTCCCGCCACCCATCCCTGAAAAGGGCTGACCATGGCAACGGCGCGGAGGGTAACATTCGTTGGAGAAGATGCGACGGCCCAATTCGTTCCATTCCATAAATATATATTTCCCCCGTTCCCCACGACCCAACCATCATTGGCGTTGGACATAAAAATGGAATACCATGTTTGCGAGCCAGTGTCCGTGAATTGCGACCATGTTGAGCCATCCCAGTGATAAATCTTTCCGGAACTGCCGACGACCCAGCCGTCCGTGGCGGAAACCATATCCACGGAATACCAAGTTTGCCCTCCCGTGTCCGTGAATTGCGACCATGTTGAGCCGTCATAATGATAAATTTTCCCAGAGTTTCCGACCAACCAGCCGTCCGTGGCGGAAACCATATCCACGGAATACCATGTCTGGAAACCGGTGTCCGTGAATTGCGACCATGTTGAGCCATCCCAGTGATAAATCTTTCCGGAACTGCCGACCAGCCAGCCGTCCGTGGCGGAAACCATATTGATTGAATGCCATGTTTGCCCTCCTGTGTCCGTGAATTGCGACCATGTTGAGCCATCCCAGTGATAAATCTTTCCGGAATTTCCAACCAACCAGCCGTCCGTGGCGGAAACCATATCAATTGCATACCATGTTTGCGAGCCGGTGTCCGCGAATTGGGACCAAGATGTTCCGTCATAGTGAAGAATTTTACCGCTACTTCCCACCGCCCAAATATCTGATTGGGAAACAATACTGATAGCGCGCATTGTTTGAGAAACGGCGGAATTATAAATAATGGCGATATCATCAAGGGATGGTGTCTCGTTTCCGGAAGATCCCCTTGTGAGTGATGCCCGATATTGAAAATATCTCCTGTTCGGAGAACTGATTGATGAAGAATCCGCGTTCGTGAGCTCGGAACTCCATGAGGACCATGTCCCGTCGGGCGAGGGTGTGTTTCCCGTTCTCGTGGCTATGGTTATGTTTGAACCGGTAGGCAAAATCTCCGTCCAATAAAGGGAGTCCCATGTAGTGGTGGAGCTTCCGCCGTCAAAAATTCTTGAAGAAAAAGTTCCAGATGTTTTATAAAATTCAGCATATTTAAATATGCGCCCCCCGCTTCCGACCAGCCAGCCTTCAGTTGGTGAAAGCATAAAAACGGAATACCATGTCTGTCCGCCGGTATCAATAAAGAGCGACCATGCAGTTCCGTTCCAATGATAAATTTGACCCGAGCTCCCAACCACCCAACCGTCATTGGCATTGGACATAAAAATTGAATGCCAGGTTTGCGAGCCGGTGTCCGTGAATTGTGACCATGTTGAGCCGTCATAATGATAAATTTTTCCGGAGTTTCCAACCAACCAGCCGTCCGTGGCGGAAACCATATTGCCCTCCCGTGTCCGTGAATTGTGACCATGTTGAGCCGTCATAATGATAAATTTTCCCAGAGTTTCCGACCAACCAGCCGTCCGTGGCGGAAACCATATCAATTGAATACCATCTTTGGCGACCTGTGTCCGTGAATTGCGACCATGTTGAGCCATCCCAGTGATAAATCTTTCCGGAATTTCCGACGACCCAACCGTCCGTGGCGGAAACCATATCAATTGAATACCATGTTTGCCCTCCCGTGTCCGTGAATTGTGACCATGTTGAGCCGTCATAATGATAAA
>QIJB01000020.1 GCA_003231675.1 Candidatus Campbelliibacteriota bacterium
AAACAAGCTCCGCTGAGCGGGGCAAAAAGGAGGATTTGGAATGAGAGGATATTCAAACAATGAGCTGTATGAGAAAATTAACGCGCTACCGGAGCTTAAGCAGCGCGCCGATGAAATCAGGTTTGGAACACCAACCCCATCCATGGAAGAATGGGTGGAGAAACAAAACAAACTGATTAGTATGTTTTCCGAGGCGGTCGGATGTAAAGAAGCCACCGGAGCCATGGAGCTGGCGGAAAAAATCAGAGATTACATATTGAATTCGCCCATTTCAGAACTTAGGATAGAAACCGTTGAAAAAATGGCAAACGACTTCCTTGAACAAAGGAAATGTTGCTCGCCCAGCGGAAGCAATTACATTTGCTTCTGCGATGAACATTTGAGTTAAAGGGCCTGGGGGCGGAATTTGTTCCGCCCCCTTTTTATTTTTCCAGCGAGGGCTCGCAAAAGGGCGAGAAAAATGGTAAAAAATAGGTAATGAAAACGAACAAGATGAAAATTTTGGCGATTGAAACATCGTGCGATGAAACAAGTGTAAGCGTTCTTGAGGCGAGTGGTGGTTTCGCGCGCCCAAAATTCAAGGTCTTATCCAATGTGGTCATCTCGCAGATTAAAATTCACGCAAAGTGGGGCGGAGTTGTGCCCAATCTGGCGAAACGGGAGCACGCCAAAAATTTAATTCCGATACTGGAAAAATCGCTCAAGCGCGCGAAACTTCTCCAAAAAAGGAAGCGACCGGCGGCGATACCGGCCGACCAGCTGAAAAAAATAAGCTTCTTTTTTGAACGAGAGCCTGAATTGCTCGCGCGTTTTTTGGCTTTCATTCCGGACATTAAAACTCCCAAAATTGACGCAATCGCGGTGACCGTCGGACCGGGCCTTGAGCCGGCGCTGTGGGTGGGCGTCAATTTCGCCAAAGCGTTGAATTTGGTTTGGGATAAGCCGGTTGTTCCGGTCAATCATATGGAAGGGCATATTGCCGCAAGCTTACTTGCGACGAAGCCATCAGCCGTCAGCCATCAGCTATCATCCATAAAATTTCCGGCGATTGCATTATTGGTGAGCGGGGGGCACACAGAATTGGTTTTAATACGCGACTGGCTCCGTTACAAAATCATCGGGCAGACAAGGGATGACGCGGTCGGCGAGGCGTTTGACAAAGTGGCGAGAATGCTGGAACTTCCCTATCCCGGCGGACCGGAAATTTCAAAACTGGCGGAAGAAAAATTTCCCGCCCCGTTCACGCTCCCCCGCCCGATGATTGATTCAAGGGATTTTGATTTCTCTTTTTCCGGATTGAAAACTGCCGTGCTCTACAAAGTGAAGGAACTCGGATTTGAAAATTTGCGTGAGCATCCGAAAATGATATTCAAAAAAGAGGTCGCCTACGAATTCCAGCGCGCCGCGGTTGACGTTCTCATTTCAAAAACAATCAAAGCCGCGAAAAAATACAAGGCGAAAACCGTAATTCTCGGCGGCGGAGTCGCCGCCAACAAGGAGTTGCGGAGACAAATGGGCTCTCAGCTCTCAGCTGTCAGCCCTCAGCCGAACTTCTTGCTTCCCGACCTGAAATTCACGGGCGACAACGCCGCCATGATCGCCGCCGCCGCCTACTTCCGCGCCCTCAAGGGGCAATTCGCGAAAAACCCGGCGCGTCTCAAGGCGGACGGAAATCTGATTTTGAAATAAAAACCGCCGGAGATTATTCCCTGATGGAACAAAAAAGAGGGTTGCCAATGGCAACCCTCCAGCTTAATTTATTTTATCTTTCTTAATTCTCCTATACTCTCTCCAGAACAATTTTCTGGAGTACACATTTATGGTGCCTGGAGCACTTTTCCTTATCAAAAGAAAGCTCCGGGCTTGTCTTATTTAAGGAAATATCAAAAGGAGAGATGATTTTTCTCCCGTCCCTTAGAATATTTCCAAACCTACACCTTGTCACGTCCGTAAAGTCTTGATTCTTCGTTATCAAGACCCCGCGCGTGGCAAGGTGAATTCTTCTTATGTTTCCACGATACAGCTTCATGAAAATTTGCGCGATGCGCGCATACTGCTGTATCGGAATAGTTTTCTCCGTATCAAGCCAGTAATCTCCGGTCTTATCAATTTCCCGAATACTGGAGATATAAAAACCGTTGCAGTTGAATTTTTCCGCATATTCCGCGGCAGCCATCAATTCATGCTGGTTGTAATTTGCCAGCATGTAGACGACGGTTACCGGAAATTCCGGCGGAACAATCTCAGTAAGCGGTTTCTCGCTCACGGTGAGCCCGTGCACTCCGACGCGCACAGTCACCCACTCCTCGTGGGTCTTCATGACCCCTTCAAGCGCCGCGAGATTGGCTCCGTTCGTGTAAACCGTGGTTTTCAGGCCACGGTCCGCATTAAACCTAATCATGTCGGACAGCCGATTATGTAAGGTTGGCTCCCCTCCCAGCAATATTATTTTCCCGATATTGTTTTCCGGGACACAATACTGCTTGAGATACTTTTTGTATATACCAAAAGGCATTGACTTCGTCCCGAGCATGTTTCCGTAAAAACACTCGGGGCACCTTTTGTTGCATTTGTCCGTGATAAAAAGCTGGAGCGTATTGTAAACGCTCACGGGCTTTTCCCTCCACGCCGTTTCATCATATTCTAAGAGGAAATCCTCTTTGGAATTTTTTTCCTTCACCTCTCCAACTTCTCTCTTCTTCATATATTCCTCCTTTTGTTAAGGTCCCAATATTTTATAAATATGCCCTTCTCTTATACGTAACACCCGGTCGGTATTTTGTAAAGCGCGAAAAATTTGCTATTATTTAATGCAATGGAAAACATAAACGAAAAATTATTGAAACCGTATGACGCCAAAGAAACGGAAGACAGAATTTACAAAACATGGGAAAATTCCGGGTTTTTTAATCCGGACAATTTGCCCGATGAACGGAAGGAAACTTACACCATCGTCATTCCTCCGCCGAATGTTACCGGCTCCCTGCACATGGGGCACGCCCTCAACGCGACCATTCAAGACATTTTAATCAGGCAAAAAAGAATGCAAGGCTATAAAACTCTTTGGATTCCCGGGACGGACCACGCGGGAATCGCCACTCAAAATGTCGTTGAAAAAAAACTCAAGAAAGAGGGGCTGAGTCGCCATGATTTGGGAAAAGAAAAGTTTATTGAAAAAGTCTGGGAATGGAAAAAGGAATATGGCGATATCATTCTCGGTCAACTGAAAAAAATCGGCGCGTCCTGCGACTGGTCGCGGACGAAATTCACGATGGATGAAGAATACGCCGAGGCTGTCAAGACGGCATTCCTTCACTATTACGAAAAAGGATGGATTTATCAGGGGGACAGGGTCGTTAACTGGTGCACGAGATGCCAAACATCTCTTTCTGATTTGGAACTGGAATATGAAGATGAAAAAGGAAAACTGTGGTACATAAAATACCCCATAAAAAAGCTGACAGCCGTCAGCGACCGGTTGTCAGCGGCTGAAAGCCGAGAGCTGAAAGCTGAGAGCTTTATTATCGTCGCCACGACGAGACCGGAAACGATGCTTGGGGATTCCGCCGTGGCGGTCAATCCCAAAGACGAGAGGTACAAAGAACTTGTCGGAAAAACGGTTATTTTGCCCATCGTAGGCAGAGAAATTCCCATTGTCGCGGACAGAATGATAGAGTTGGAATTCGGAACGGGGGCGGTCAAGATTACGCCCGCCCACGATATGCTTGATTTTGAAATCGGAGAGAGAAATAATCTTCCCGTTTACAAGATAATAAACCAATACGGAAAGATGACCGCCGAGGCGGGAAATGGATATGAAGGATTGTCCGTAAAAGACGCCCGCGAAAAAGTCGTCACCGAACTTGAAGAACTCGGGCTGATTGAAAAAATTGAGGATTATGACCACAGAGTTTCCAAATGCTACCGATGCGGGAGAGTCATTGAACCTCAGATAAGCAAACAATGGTTCCTGAAAATGGACGAGCTCGCGAAAAAAGCGAAAGAAGCCGTGCAAAGCGGAGAGGTTTCCTTTCGCCCGAAACGATGGGAAAAGGTTTACTTCAACTGGATGGACAATATTAAAGATTGGTGCATTTCAAGGCAGATATGGTGGGGGCACAAAATTCCTCTTGAGGGCGTTGACGATGTGCTGGATACTTGGTTCTCCTCGGCGTTGTGGCCGTTTGCCACACTCGGATGGCCGAACGAAGAAAGCTCTGATCTGAAAGAGTTTTTCCCCACCCAAACTCTTTCAACGGCCAGAGACATCATAAACCTGTGGGTGGCGAGAATGATTTTCTCCTCTTACGAATTTATGGGGCAGAAGCCTTTCTCGGATATTGTCATTCATCCGACAATTCTCACCAAAGACGGCAGAAGGATGTCAAAATCCCTTGGAACCGGCATAGACCCCATAGGCCTGATAGAAAAATACGGCGCCGACGCCACGCGTTTCGGACTTATCTACCAGATGATGGGCGGGCAGGATGTCCACTTTAACGAAGACGCGATTTTGGCGGGCAAGAAATTCGCCAATAAACTGTGGAATATCTCACGTTTTGTTTTGCAAAACACGGATGGAAAAATCAAAGACGAAAAGCTGTCATTTCCGAACGGCGACCTGACCGAGGAGGATAAGGAGATGCTGAAAAAACTGGAAGATACCGTCATTTCCGTCAACAAAGATATGGGGGATTACAGATTCGGACACGCGCTTCATCTGATTTATGACTTCGTCTGGCACGAATTGGCGGACAAATATATTGAATATTCAAAACAAAACAAAAACGAGCGGACAGATAAAATTCTGCTATACACGCTTGCCAAAACTCTCGCGCTTCTCCACCCGTTTATGCCTTTTATTACGGAAGAAATCTGGGATGCACTTCCGAAAGAAAAAAACTCTTCGCAAGAAAATAATAATTTACTCATTATAGAAAAATGGCCGGAGGCTTAACGCCCGAAAATCTCTTATACGCTCTTTTGGGAGGGCTTCTTCCTCCGCTTTTATGGCTCTGGTTTTGGCTCAAAGAAGACCGGCACCCTGAACCGAGGAGAATCCTTATCGCCACTTTTTTGGCGGGAATGTTTGTCGTTCCAATCGCCTTTATGCTGGAAAGAACACTCTCCCTGGCGGCAAAAGCCTTGGGTGTTTACCGCCTCGGCGGAGGTTTTATCACTCTTCTTTTTTTGTGGGCATTCATTGAAGAAGTCTTGAAATATCTCGCCGCCAAATACACCGCCCTGAAAAATAAAAGTTTTGACGAACCGGTGGACGCGTTGATATACATGATAACGGCGGCGTTGGGATTCGCGGCTCTTGAAAACATCTTTTTTTTGATAAACGCTTTTGACGCAAATTCAATGTCCGGAGTTCTGACCGCCAATTTGCGTTTTATGGGCGCGACACTGCTCCATATGGCAACATCCGGAATAGTCGGAGCGAGTCTCGGCTTTTCCTTTTTTCGCAAAAAGAGCAGAAAAAGGAATCTTGTCATCGGACTCTTTTTTGCCACTCTTTTGCACTTCGCCTTCAATTATTTTATAATACACAACAAAGACGGAAGTGTATTCAATGTTTTTGTCCCTCTCTGGATATTAATAATTGCGATTATTTTTACTTTTGAAATGGTCAAAAAAGTGAAAATGAAGCGGGCCTAACTCCTCTCTGGTCAGTCTCCGCTTGACTAAGTTCACATACATTCTGCACTCATTAACCAAATGGGCGCATGAGAATACATTGTAAATATAAAGGAGTGAAGGGGTTTGTCACG
>QIJB01000017.1 GCA_003231675.1 Candidatus Campbelliibacteriota bacterium
TAAAAGAAGGAGACCTTGAACCCCTAGAGCGCTTTGCTGAAAAGTCGGCGAAAAATTTGGTTGAGGCAGTCAATGAAAGAAAAAAAATTGATTTGGCGAAGTTTATATTCGCTCTCGGTATGCCGAATGTCGGGGAAAGAACTTCTCTTGATTTGGCGAGAAATTTCGGTTCAATTGAGAGCCTGCAAAAAGCCACACTTGAGGAATTGGAAGCCATCCATGACATCGGCAAAATCGTCGCGCGGAGCGTTCGCGAATGGTTCAAAGACAGTTACAACAAAAAACTTTTAAAGAGGTTGTTGGAAAGGGTGGAAATAAAAAATGTTTCCAAATCAATCGGAACGAAACTGAAAGGAAAAAAGTTTGTCCTGACCGGGTCGTTAAAATCAATGACGCGTGAGGAAGCGAAAGAAAAAATAATCGCCTTGGGCGGGGAGGTTGTCGGTTCCGTATCAAAAAACACGGATTTCGTGGTGGCTGGAAAAGACCCCGGTTCAAAATATGAACGGGCGAAACAGCTCGGCGTAAAAACATTGGACGAAAAGGAATTTTGGGAACTGTTAAAAAACTAGCCCTCACCTCTTATCGTATATCCTGACAATCAAGATACACGATAAGAGGCTTTTGGTGATATTCCATCTCGGCAATTTGTATGCTTTGTAAATTATTGATAAGATAAAGACATCGTTGGAGTAAAAAAACGAAACAATGGATACATCAAACATTACAATAAAAACAAAAAACCTTTATTTAAAAGGCGTTTCCTCGGATTACAAGCATGACATTTTTCGCGAATTTACTCCGGAAATCACCACTTACATGTTTCCGAAACCGGCGGAAAAGATTGAGGAAACTGTTGAATTTATAGAAAGATCCATAAAAGGAAACAAAAAAGGCAACAGTTTTCAGATGGCCATTTTCCGCAAAGGAAGCATGGATTTTTTGGGATGTGGAGGAATCCATCGCATAAATGAAAAAACTCCAGAACTGGGAGTATGGATAAAAAAACTGGCTCACGGAAATGGCTACGGAAGAGAGGCGATGACCGCGCTCAAGGAGTGGGCTGACCAAAATCTGGACTATGAGTATATATTATATCTGGTTGCCGAAGAGAATTATCCCAGCCGAAAAATTCCCGAATCCCTGGGCGGAGAAGTTGCGAGAAAATACGAAAAAATAAATATGAGCGGCAAAAAACTGCATATGCTTGAATATAGAATCTATCCGCCCAAAAAATAAAAAGGCAAATCTGAGGCGGCCAACCGTTAATAACTGATTATTTCCCTAAAATTATTTTCCAAGCTCAACCTTTGTGTGTTTCGCGCACAACCTTTTTATGCTAATATGGAAATATGAATTTAAAAGAGATAATACAAAAAGATTTTATAGAAGCGTTTAAAGCGAAAGACGGCGACAGGACGCTTGTCTTAAAAATGCTGCAGGCCGGCATCAAGAACGCGGAAATAGAAAAAAAGACAAGATTGGCAAAAAAAGGAGAGCCGTTTGAGGAGCTTTCCGAAGAGGAAGTTATTCAGGTTGTGTCCAGAGAGGCGAAAAAGAGAAAGGATGCCATAGAACTTTACGAAAAAGGAGGACGCGCGGAACAGGCCGAAAAAGAAAAAAAAGAACTTGAAATTTTATCCGCCTACCTCCCGGAACAGATGTCCGAAGAGGAAATAAGAAAATTGGCCAAAGAAGCGGTAGAGCAGGCTGGGGCATCCGACCAAAAAGACATCGGTAAAGTGATGGCGATTCTCGCTCCTCAAACAAAGGGCAAAGCGGACGGCGCTTTGGTTAACAAAATTGTGAGAGAACTGCTCGCCTAATCCATTAAAGCAAATCCTTCGGGAATTATCTCAACTCCGGCTGGAAGAATTTATTCAGTTTCGTTGTCTGTTTTTTGAACGACTTTATTTTCCCATTCGGAGAAATTGTCACTTCAAGCATCAACCCTCTCATTGTCTCTTTTGAAAAATTTTGGTCAAATATAAAATTGCCCAGACTGTAGGCGATTATTCCATCTTTGTATTTTTCCACTTCCTGCGCGACATGCGGATGGTGTCCGATGACGATTCGCGCTCCGTTATCAATCGCCGTTTTTGCGAGTGTTTGCTGTCTTTTATTTGAAAGTTTTTTATATTCCTCTCCAAAATGAATTGAAACGATTAGAACATCCGCTTTTTCCGCTACTTCTTTGATTGTGTCGGCGAAGGTGTCGTCAACGATTAAGATACCCGGTTTATTATCAGTTGCCTTGAGCCATTTTGGTCCCACATCGCTGAATCCCAAAAAAGCGAACTTGAGTCCGTTTTTAGTGATAATCTTTGGTCCAACGGCATCGTTTATGTCATATCCGGCGCCAACCGGAAGAATGTTGGAGTTTTTAAGCCGAAGGATGGTGTCTTCAAGAGCTTTTCTTCCCCAATCTCCAGTGTGATTGTTCGCGAGCGAAAGCGCGTCAAAACCGGCTTCCTTTATGGCGTCCAGCGCTTCCGGTGGCATTCTGAACGAATACAATTTTCCGGTATCCTTGCCTTTGTCAGAAACAGGACCCTCAAGATTCCCGAAGGTGATGTCCGCCCTTTGTGTGGCGGACTCTATTTTTTTGAACAGAAAAGAGAAATCCCCGTCGGCGTTTTTTCTTACCGATTTTCGCACATCCCTGTCAAGCATTATGTCTCCGGTGAAAAGAAGCAGAGTTTCCTTTCGCGGTTTTATTTTTCTTTGCTCCTGTTTTTTAACAACAGGAGCTTTTCTCGTGAAGCTTTCTTTTATGGGCGCGGGTGTTGAAGGGTTTGGAAGTTTTCCATAAGCGTATTGGACCGCTTTTACGGATGAAAACATCAAAAAAACTCCGGTCAAAACACTGATTGTTATCCAGAGAGTATGCCCCGCGATTTCTTTGAAATATCCTCGCATGCTGGAATTTTAGCATATTTGGTATATAATTTAAGGGTAATGGTAGATATTGAAAAACTGGCTTTATTGGCGAGAATCAAATTGGGTTCCAATGAAAAAGAAAAACTTCGAACCGAGTTTGAGGATGTTTTAAATTACATTTCCAAATTGACGGAAGTGGATGTTGAAGATGTGGATGATAAAGAAATTTTTAACGCGAGCGGTTTGGAGAACGTGGAACGTGAAGACAAAGCGACGAATAAACCGGGGGAATTTTCCAATTCTTTGTTGGAAGCGGCTCCTTTTACCGAGGGTGGATATGTAAAAGTTAAGCGCGCGTTGGAATAGCATATCGGTTTTTAATTTCATTTTAAAATGATTGACTTAAAAAATCTTAGCATCAAAAAGGCCATTGGTATGATTCATGACGGAGATATTTCGGCGCGCGAGATTTTACTTGCTTATCAAGAAAATATTAAAAAAAAGAACGGAGAAGTTAACGCTTATTTGGAAACTTTTAACGAAGAAGCTTTTGCGCGCGCCGAAGAAATTGATAAACAAATTTTGGCGGGCGACGAGCCCAAGGTCTTGTCGGGAATTCCTTTCGCGATTAAGGATAATATTTTAATTAAGGGGAAAACATGCTCGGCCGGCTCAAAGATTTTGGAAAATTACACCGCCACCTACGATGCTTCGGTTATTAAAAAACTGCGTTCCGCCGGGGCGGTTTTTCTCGGCAGGACGAATATGGATGAATTCGCCATGGGTTCATCAACGGAAACATCCGCCTTCGGACCCACAAAAAATCCTCTTGATCTTGAAAGAGTTCCCGGAGGGTCTTCAGGAGGATCCGCCGCGGCCGTGGCGATGGATGGCGCTCTGGTGGCCATTGGTTCGGACACCGGAGGCTCCATTCGCCAACCGGCGAGTTTTTGCGGGGTGGTGGGTTTGAAGCCAACCTACGGTTCCGTGTCCCGTTACGGTTTAATGGCAATGGCATCATCTCTGGACCAAATAGGACCCTTGACCAAGACGGTTGAAGACGCTGAAATTGTCTTTAATGTTTTAAAAGGACGCGATGAAAACGATTCAACATCAATGGAAAGTCCGGAGAGAATTACTAAGAAGGACTTGCAAAAACCGCTCAGAATCGGAGTCTTAAAATATGATGATAGCGGGATTGATGAAACGGTGGCAAAAACGATGAAAGATACGATTGCGAAAATGGACAAACTCGGGCACGAGATTAAAGAGGTGGAATTACCGCTTCTTAAGTATGCTTTGCCTTGTTATTACATAATTATGCCGGCGGAAGTTTCCGCTAACCTTGCGCGTTTTGACGGGGTCAGATACGGTTTTCTCAAGCAGGGTGAGAATCTTTTGGAAGACTATATGGAAACCAGAGGGGCGGGATTCGGCAGAGAGGCGAGGAAACGAGTTATGCTTGGCGCTTACGTTTTGTCGGCTGGATATTATGACGCTTATTACGGAAAAGCCGGGAAGGTCCGTGCCATGATAAAAAAAGAATTTCAAAAAGTATTTAAGGATGTTGACGCCATAATTCTGCCCACAGCCCCGACGGTTGCCTTTAAATTCGGAGAAAAAACGAATGACCCCATTCAGATGTATCTTTCGGACGTCTTTACCGTTTCGGCAAACTTAGCCGGGATTCCCGCCATTTCAATTCCCGGAAGAATCGGCGAAGGTCTTCCCGCGGGAATTCAATTTATGGCGCCTTGGTTCCGCGAAGACATTTTATTCAAATTAGGCAAAGAATACGAATCGTATGAATAGTTTACCGTCACCTGGATATATTAATCTTGCTTATTGGTTCAACAGCTTTTTTGAATTTTTAAAGCTCTTGCCCGAGAAATTGCTGATGTTTTTGGATTGGTTGGCGCAGTTTCACCTGAAGACCGTTTCAATCGTTGTTTCAGTTATTCTTACGATTGCGATTATCGTTGTTTTATACAAAATAATCAGTTTGCGCAAAAAGAAAATTATTTCTTATCTTGATTTTCTCTCTGAGGAAGAGGTGCCCGAAAAACGCGTGGCGAGGTGGGATGAAATCAAACGTCACCTTGACGGAGATAATCCTATTGAATGGAAAATGGCTATTATTGAGGCTGATTCACTGATTGATGACATAATAAGAAGAATCGGATACAAAGGAAAAACTTTGGCTGAGCGGTTGAAAAGTATAGAGTCAAGCGATTTTGAAAACCTGCAAAATGTTTGGGAAGCGCATAAGATAAGAAACAGAATAGTCCACGAGCCGGGGAAAATGGAACTTGATAAAAGGACGGCGCAAGGAGCCGTTGAAAAATATGAAAAGGCGCTCAAAGAGTTGAAATACCTTTAAGTTTCATTTATACTCTATTAGGTGAGGGGAGTTGCCGGCGTAGTTCATTCTTATCCTCACGCCAATCACGTCATATGCCGGTGTAGCTCAGTTGGTTAGAGCACAGCACTCATAAAGCTGGGGTCGGAGGTTCAAATCCTCCCATCGGCACAGTGGAATGCAGCCGTGGTGTAGCCCGGTTAACACGCCTCCCTGTCACGGAGGAGATCGCCGGTTCAAATCCGGTCGGCTGCGCAGAGAACAACAAAAAACCGTCCCGCTTTGAGCGGGACGGTTTTTTGTTTCCCCGAAATTAGTATTGCGGGAGCCGGAATTGCACCGGCGCCTGGAGGTTATGAGTCCCGCTCCAAGCGGGATACTACTTCGCGAATGTTATTTAATTGATGATA
>QIJB01000003.1 GCA_003231675.1 Candidatus Campbelliibacteriota bacterium
TTTTCCAAAATCAAGTAAGCGCCCCATGGTTTTTTGACCAATTCAAATCGCTCCGCTTTTTTTGTTTTCTTTAACATTTGCATATTTTAAGGATGGCAAGGAGCTTGTCAATGTTTATTGATGCCACACCGGTTACTTTGTCGGCTGCTCCGTAATAAACAAACAGTTCCTTGCCGATTAGCGCCGCCCCGCAAGGAAAAACCACATTGTTGACCAAGCCTTCTTTTTCGTAGTCGGCTTCCGGTTCAAAAATAGGGTAATCCGTGCGACTGATGATTTTTGTCGGATCGCGTAAATCGGTGAGTACCGCCCCGACGCGGTAAACCCCGTCGTCTTCGGAAATCCCGTGGTAAATCAGGAGCCATCCCACGGCGGTTTTAATTGGAGAAGCGGCGATTCCGATTCTTCTGGAGTCCCACCACCCCCTTCTCGGCATTAACCAGCGGTATTCTTCCAACCAATGGGTCCCGTCAAACTCCAAGCTTTTGTTAAAAGACAGGTCAATATCGTCGCCACTGCGGTGGATTATCAAATATTTCCCCTTAATTTTTTCCGGGAACATGGTTGAGTCTTTGTCATCAATATCGGGGGGGGAAATAAGAACGGGGCGCGCCCAGTTCCATTTTTCTTTGAGAAAATCTGAGACGGTAATCCAACTTAAAGCCACACGAGGAGGATTTTTCCCGTCATAGGCGGCATAGAACACATATATTTTGTTTCCCAGTTTTACGAGACGGGGATCCTCGCAACCCGAATTTCCTCCCGGTTGCAGTTTCTGCTCAAATGGTTCTCTCGGAACATAAACGGGTTCTTCAGAACGGTAATCAATGTGAACGCCGTCCCGACTCCGCGCGTAACCGAAGACAGAGGTATTCTCCTCTCCCATTGCCCGGTAGAGAATGTGAACATTTCCGCCAAGATATATTGCCGCCGGGTTAAAGGTCGCTTTCGCTTCCCATGGGTGGTTTTCGTTCGGCGTTATAATCGGGTTTCCTTTCGCTCTTTTTAACTTCGTCAAGATAATGTCCTTTTTAACGAATTTTTCAATAAAAGCTTTTGCTTCAATAAAAGCCAAAGAGCAACTGGTGTCGGCAGACCCATAATAAAGGAAAATCCTGTTTTTTCTCAGCAATGCCCCTGATGGGAAAATGACATTCGGCACCATGCCGTGTTTTTCGTAATATTCTTCTGGATAAAGAAAAGGGAAGTCGGTTTGAGCGATGATTTTGTGAGGGTTTTTTAAATCCAACAACACCGCTTCTATTCCGAAAAGTCTTTTGTCCGAGTAGTAATTTTTAATGTGAGAATAAATCAAAAGCCACCCCCACTTTGTTTTTATCGGCGGAGCGCCGACCTCAACTTGGTCCTGAGGCCGTCTTTGAAGCGGCAACACGTGTTTATCAATATTTTGATACCATTTGCTCCAGAGTTTCTCGGAATAAATATCTTCCTCTTTGTTGAAAGAGGCGAGGCAGACTTTTGCCGGGGGTCGGTCCGTATTTGCCGTCAAAATCGCCCATATTTTCCCGTTAATTTTTTCCGGGAAAAGCGCCATTGCCTTGGCGTTAAAAGGCGTAACGAGATGTTTTTCGGAAATTGTTTCAAAATCCTTGGTGATGGCAAGCCCCACCTTGATGCTCCCTGCGTTCGGAGGCCATTCTGAAAGGGCGGTGTAAAAGATGTAATATTTGTTGCCGAGTTTCGTCACCCGGGGATCCTCACAACCGAATTTTTCCCATTCGCGCTCCGGGATAATTAATCTTCTTCGGTTTGTAAAATTGATGCCATCCTTACTTTCCGCGATGCCGACATCGGAAACCGTAAGTCTTGTTTTTGCCACCATATGATAATGGGGGAGAGAAATGGCGCGGTAAAGGAGAAAGGTTTTATCGCCTTTTACAGCCGGACAACCGTTAAAAACCGCCTCCGCCTCCCATGATTGATCACTGTTCGGCGTCAGTATCGGATTTTTTTTATACCTTTCAATAATCATATTATTTGACCTTTCCTTTCTTCTTCGTTTTCGTCTTCTTGTCCTCCTTCTTTAGTTTGGGTTTCGCTTTGGTTTCTCTTGAAAGCGCTTTCAAGAATTCTTCCAAATTGGCTTTGGCGAAAGCGACATAACTGTCCGAGGCGCCGTAATAAATCAAGAGCTCATCGTCTTTTACAATCGCTCCGGTAACATAAACCACGCCCGACTTAAAGCCGTTATTTTCGTAAATCTCGTTCGGCTCAAGGATGGGCTCTTTGGCGCGATAAAGAATTTTGGTCGGATCTTTCAAATCAAGAATCATCGCTCCGACTTTGAATTTGTCAGGGTGTTTTTCTTCCATTGCCTGATAAAGGATAAGCCACCCCAGTCTGGTTTTAATCGGCGGAGCCCCCGCTCCTCTCACCCAATTATCCCAGCAGTTGGTTCTTTTCGCTCCCTCCATATACAACCTGTCTCCGCACAGGCTCTCAATATACGCGCCGTCTTTAAAATCCAAATCATCAACATAATCTACCAATATCTCCGGACTTATACTGTGAAGAATGGCGTATTTTCCTTTTATTTTTTCCGGGAAAATAACCCAGTTTTTGTGAACTTCTCCCGGTTTGGAAATTATTTTGGATGATTTCCAATCCCATTTTTTTTGGAGAAAATCATCCACTTTTATGGAAGTCAAACCGACTCGCAATCCTCCATCGCAAGCGGTATAAATCATATATATGGTGTCTTCATTTTCTACGCGGATAAGTCGGGGGTCTTCAATACCTCCGAAACTGCCTCCCGATGAGCAAGAATAAAAACTGAATCCCGGGCGGGCGATTTTATGTTCGTAAACGGGGTAGGACGAGCGTTCGTCAATCGTAACGCCGTCTTTGGAAGAGGCGTATCCTAAACGAGAAAGCCAATCATCCCCCATCGCTCTGTAGAGAAGATGAATTTTGCCGGACAACAGAATCGCTCCGGGATTCAAAGTCTGCCTGTTTTCCCACGCGTTTTCTCCTCGCGGAGAAATTATCGGATTATTTATACTCCGCGCGAGCTTGGGCGCGGAGACTTGTTTCTTTGTTTCTTTTTTAATTTTTCCATCCCCCTTCATTACTTTCATTATACTCCTCGTATTTTTTTTTCAAAAGCGATACCTGTGGATAAACCAAAGAATTCCGCAGGGCGTTTTTTGAATCTTGTTATTTTTTGACCATCTTAATGAATACTTCCTGAGGGATGTTGACTCTCCCCATTTCTTTCATGCGCTTTTTTCCTTTTTTCTGTTTCTCCCTCAGCTTCATTTTTCTCGTTATATCACCCCCATATAAATGGGCGGTGACGTTTTTTTTCATCGCTGTGAGAGACCTTGACGCCAATATCTTTCCGCCGACTTTTGCCTGTATTTTAATTGAAAAAAGAGCGCGTGGGAGAATCCTCTTCAACTTTTCCACGGTTTCCTCAGCCTCTTTCTGCACTCTTCTTTTGCTTACGATCCGCGCGAAAGCCGGCACGGGCTCTTCGGCGACAAGCACCTCCATTTTCAGTATTCCATTTTCCGGCGCCTCTCTCATTCCTTCAATTTTATAATTCAGCGAAGCATAACCCGCGGTGGCACTTTTCAGCTCGTCAAAAAAACCTCTCATCAGTTCGCGCAAAGGCATTTTTACGTTCAAAATGGCGCGATGGTCTCCGAATTGTTCCGTCGCTCCAACTTCCGCTTCGTGTTCATGAAGAAGCTGCATTACCGAACCGAGTTTTTCGGGCGGACTCACTATTTCAAGGTTGACCCACGGTTCGTAAATTTTCTTTATTTTGTTTTCCTCGGGGAAAAACGCCGGAGAGTAAATTTCTTTTTCCGTTCCGTCCGTAAAGAGGATTTTATAGCTAATGGTCGGAGCGGCGATGATTATATTTAAATTAAATTCTCTCCTGAGCCGTTCAGTGATAATTTCAAGATGAAGCATCCCAAGGAACCCGCACCGGAAACCTCTTCCGAGGGCGCCACTTGTTTCTTCTTCAAAGGCGAGGGAACTGTCCGAGAGGCGGAGTCGCTCCAACGCTTGGCGAAGATTGTTAAAGTCGTTTTGCGATTCGGGATAGATACTTGCCCAAACAACCGGTTTCGGTTTGTAATATCCCGGCAAAGGGGGGAGAGGATTGACGGGCGACACAATCGTATCGCCAACGGCGGCGATACTCGGTTTTTTGACATTGGTGACGATGTATCCTATTTCGCCCGCGGACAATTCTCCGCAAGGTTTTTTTTCAGGGGTGAATATTCCCACCTCTCCGGCGGTGAATTTTTCTTTTGTTTGGGCGAGAACGAATTCCTCTCCCTTTTTAATTTTTCCGTCCGTGATTCTCGCGTAAACGATTACTCCTTGATGGTTTGAATATTCAAAATCAAAAACAAGCGCTCTCGGTCTGTCTTCATATTCGTATTTCGGCGGAGGAACGCGCGCGATTATTTCCTCCATCAGTTCCTTTACACCCTGTCCGGTCTTGGCGGATATTTCCATTATTTTCAATTCATCTCCGTCTCCGAGCAATCTCTTTATTTCTTCTCTTGATTCTTCGGCATTCGCCGAAGCGAGATCCATCTTGTTTAAGACAGGGATGATTGTCAGCCCCATTGATTTCGCCATCTCCACATTGCTGATTGTTTGCGCCTGCACGCCCTGCGTGGCGTCCACCAAGAGGACGGCTCCTTCAACAGCCTTCAAGGCGCGGGAAACTTCGTAAGAAAAATCAATATGCCCGGGAGTGTCAATCAAATTAAGCTCATAGCTCATAGCTGATAGCTCATAGCTCATTCTCACCGGTTGCATCTTAATCGTTATTCCCCGTTCACGTTCCAATTCCATTTGGTCAAGCACCTGTTCTTGCATCTTTCTTTTTTCAATGGCTCCGGTCAATTCCAATATTCTGTCAGCCAAGGTTGATTTACCGTGGTCAATATGCGCTATGATGCTGAAATTCCTTATATTTTTCGCTTCCATTCTTGAATATTACCTTAAAACAAGCTTAATTTCCAGCGTTGTAAACACTTTTTTAAAAAAAGAGGGATGCGATTTAACGCATCCCTTTACCCTTTTGACATTTTGTTCAGTTTTTTATATACGACATTAATCGAAATGTGAGCGACGATTGCCACCAATATCCCGAATTTGACGCATAAAAACCAGGCAAGAAGGCCGAAAATGAAAATACCGACCAGTTTCATCAACCCCGGCAGCAACTCCTCTTTTCTGAAGTTGGGCACATGCAGCAGTGTCCAGATCAGATTACTGCCGAATATTATAAAGTAAAACCATCCCGTCGAAACGGAATTTAAAGTTACAATCATCACCGGAAGCCACCTGAAGATAATTTCCTCCTGCGATGAATGCCATATTATTTTTTTGTATGACAGAGTCTCTGAGAGACTCTCTTTTGATTCGCCCGCCATTCTGATTATCGCCAAATCAACGGCGATTTGAACGGCAACGGCAATCAAAATATAGGTGCCGGCGCTTTGAGGAATTTTTTCCGTGTTTCCCAAAAGAAAATAAAAAAAATCTTTCAGGAAATTTTGCAGGCTTCCGGTGGCGCCGAAAAACGCCAAAACAAACTGCGATACATGAACCGAGAAAAACCCTTTTTTCCTTTTTCAAAAGAGACCTCCTTTCTGGAATTTTTAATGTTCAGATTATTCAATTCTTAACATATTTATTGAGTATGTCAAGGTTTTGATGCATAAGTTCAATAAATTAACGCGCAATCCGGCTGATGATATGTTGATTGGATGAAAAAGCGCGAGTAATTCTTTTTCGCGCCTTAGTTCTTTCTGTATAAGCGGATTGTTTCCTCAAGCATTTTTTTAAAAGAGAAATCTTGGAGAATTTTTTCGCGCGTGGCGGTGGAGAGTTTATTTCGCATCTCGGGATTTTCAATAAGTTTTTTTATCGCGTTCGCGAGTTCGTCCGCGTTCGCCGGACGCGTCAAGATGCCCGTTTTTTCGTTTTCTATAATTTCCGGAATTCCTCCGACATTTGACGCGACAATCGGAAGCCCCGCCAGCCCCGCTTCAAGCAAGACATACGGCAACCCTTCCTTCAGAGACGGGAGGACGAAAATATCAAACGCTTTGAGATACTTGGCGGCGTCCGGCATGTCCTCAACCAAAAAAACTTTATCGCTCAGTTCGCCGTTCTTGATTCGCGATTCCAAATCCTTTTTCTTCCCGCCGTCAAACCCGATTAAAACAGCCGACAGCCGAGAGCAGACAGCCGATAGTTTTTTAACCGCATCAATCAAAAATTTATACCCCTTATTTCTCGTGAATTCCCCGATAGTTCCGACCCAAACCTCGCTTGGAAGCCAAGCTTCCAAGCGGCTGATAGCCGATAGCTGATGGCTGATAGCCTTTCTCGCCTCTTCGCGAGAGAGGAACTCGTATTCTTCAGGCTTTATTCCATTATGAATGACAACCATTTTCCGCGCCGGGGCGATTTTGTTTTTCAGCGCGATACTGTAATCGTATTCCGAAACGCAGATGATTTTGTTGTAAAAAAGGCATGTGATTTTGCTGAAAAATGATTTGCCATCGCGGGCGCGGCTCGTTGAATGTCCATCCATGGGCGGTGAAACAGGCGATAAGCGAGAAGTGGGAAGTGAAAAGTTTGTAGGCGAGAATCGCCGCCCCGGCAATACCGCCCGCCTTGGCGCTTGAAACATGAACCGTGTCAGGCTTAATCTTGAAAAGCAACGCCAAGATTTCAAAAAAAGCGCGGATGTCTTTTTGGAAGCTTACATCCCGTTGAAATCCTTTTATTTCAAAATAAGGGATTCCGGCGGAGATGAGTTTTTCTGCCATCGCGCCCTTGCCACCCGCCGCCACCATCGGCTCAAATTCGTTTCGGGGCAGTGAAACCGCCAGGTCGCGGGTGTACTTGCCCGCCCCCGCCCAAACCGATTTCGTGATTATGTATAAAATTTTTTTCTTTGATTCTCCCGTCATTTCGTTGTATTATATAACAAATGACGAAGAAAATCCTTATTTTTTCAACCGCTTATTTTCCTCTCGTGGGGGGCGCCGAAGTGGCGATTAGAGAAATAACGGATAGAATTGGCGATGAGTTTTCCGCCGAAGGCGGACCGGTCTTTGGCTGGGATATGATTACCTTGCGATTTGACAGCCGTTTGCCGAAATTTGAGAAGGTTGGGAATGTGAATGTTCACAGAATAGGTTTTACCAAGGAAAATCCCTCAAATGAAGACCTCGTAAAATTCCCCATGTATTTTGCCAAAGTGTTTTACCCGTGTTTCTCTTTTTTAAAGGCGGTTAAACTGCACAGAAAAAATAAATATGACGCTCTTTGGTCAATGATGTCTTATGCCGGATTTCCCGCGGTGTTTTTTAAACTTTTCTATAAAAGAAATATTCCATTTTTGCTTACTTTACAGGAAGGGGATTCCATTGCGCATATCACGGGGAGATGGAGAATACGCGTCGTGTATCCTTTCTTGAAAATGGTATTTACCAAGGCTGATTTTATACAGGCGATTTCAAGCTACCTCGGAAAATGGGCGCGCGATATGGGGTTCAAAGGTCCGCTTGAAATCATTCCGAACGGGGTGGATACTAAACGCTTCGCGCGGGAATATCCGGAAGAAGAATTGAATGAGCTAAAAAATAAATTGGGCAAAAAAAATGGAGATAAGTTCTTGATTACAACCTCTCGGTTGGTGAAAAAGAACGCCGTTGACGATGTCATTAAATCGCTCAAATACTTGCCGGAAAACGTAAAATTTATTGTTTTGGGAGAAGGTCCCGATTTGGAAACGCTTAAAAAGTTGGCGGAAGATGAAGGTGTCGCGGGCAGGGTTAATTTCTTGGGATTGGTTGACCATAAAGAAATCCCCAAGTATCTGAAAATTTCCGATATCCTTGTCCGCCCATCCCTTTCTGAAGGGATGGGCAATTCGTTCATTGAGGCGATGGCGGCGGCTTTGCCGGTCATAGCCACACAAGAGGGAGGCATCGCCGATTTTCTTTTTGACCGAGAGCGGAATCCGGACAAAGAGCCGACCGGCTGGGTGGTCAATCCGCGCGATCCGAAAGGCATCGCCGAAGCGGTAAAGAAAATTTTGGACAACCCCGAGCAAACAGCGAAAACCGTCGCCAACGCGAAAAAACTCGCCCTTGAGAAATACGACTGGGATTTAATCGCCAAGAATATGCGCGAAAAAGTTTTCGGCAAAATTATAAAATAGAATGGCACCCGTTTTTGC
>QIJB01000057.1 GCA_003231675.1 Candidatus Campbelliibacteriota bacterium
AAAAAAAATGATTAAAATAAAAAACTACAAAGCGAAAGGCGGTTTCACTCTTATTGAGTTGCTTATCGTCATCGCCATCATCGCGATTTTGGCGGCTGTGGCTTTTGTCGCTCTTGATCCTTTGACAAGGTTTAAGGACGCCAGAGATTCAAGCAGGTGGGGAGATGTAACGGCTCTTTTGAGCGCCGTTAAAATTGACCAGGTTGACAACGGAGGGGCTTATCTGTCCGCCATTGCCAGCGCCACCTCGTCTTGGAATTATATGATTAGCGACGCCGATACCACTACTGGCTGCGACACCGGTTGCACCGCCGTCGCCACGTCCAGTAGTTGTGTCAATCTTCAAGGACTCGTTACCGACGGCTACCTTGCCTCTTTGCCGGTAAGTCCGAACGGGGCGGGAACATGGACTTCCGTGCTCACCGGATATTATATGCAAAAGAACAGCAACGGCACCATTAAGATTGGAGCCTGTGAGGCTGAAGACACTTCGTCAATTTCCGTTTCAAGATAGTTTTATCTTTTGGAGAAATTGATAAAAAAACACCCCGCGCGGGGTGTTTTTTTATTTGAAACTTTTACGGAGCGAATCTTTTTCGCCCCACCGAAAAAAACTATTTTTCTTCCTTTACCGCCTCTCTAATCTTCTTCACAATCTCTTTTGTTATTTTCGGATTTTCCTTGAGAAAAATCCGAGCATTGTCATAACCTCTTCCCAATGATTGTCCGTCATAAGAATAAGAAGCGCCCGCCTTCTTAATAATTCCGTGTTTCTCCGCCAAATTGAGAATGTCGCCCTCATAGGAAATTCCTTCGTTGTAGAGAATGTCAAACTCAGCCGTTTTGAAAGGAGCGGCAACTTTGTTTTTGACCACCTTTGATCGCACCCTGTTCCCGATGGTAACGTCTCCTTTTTTAATTTGGGCGGCGCGTCGCATATCAATTCGCACTGATGAATAAAATTTTAGAGCCTTTCCTCCCGGAGTAGTTTCCGGATTGCCAAAGAATACGCCTATCTGCATTCTGATTTGATTGATGAAAATCACCACCGTCTCCCCTTTGCCGACAATTGCCGTTAATTTTCTCAGAGCTTGAGACATAAGACGAGCCTGTTTCCCCACATGGTGAGCTCCCATTTCCCCCTCTATTTCATCTCTTGGAGTCAAAGCGGCGACCGAGTCAATGATAATCACATCAATTCCTCCCGAGCGGACCAAACTTTCCACAATCTCAAGCGCTTGCTCTCCGGTGTCCGGTTGGGATATCAACAAATCGTTTATTTTAACGCCTATTTTTTTGGCGTATTCCGGGTCCAGAGCGTGTTCCGCGTCCACAAAAGCGCAGAGTCCTCCTTTTTTCTGCGCTTGAGCGATAATGTGAAGGGCGAGCGTGGTTTTTCCGGATGATTCCGTTCCAAACACTTCAATAATTCTTCCGCGCGGGACTCCTTCAACGCCGAGCGCTATATCCAGACTCAAGGATCCGGTGGAAATTGTATCAACATCAACTCTTCTGGCGTCCCCGAGTTTCATTATCGCTCCTTCTCCATATTTAGCCTGAATCTCGTTTATGGCATTTTCCACGCCGGTGTTCGTTTTCTTTGTTTCTTTTTCTTTTTTTATTGCCATTTTTCTGAAATTTCAAATTTTTAATTTCGCGGACCTGAGTTCGCGAAATTAAAAATTTGAAATTAAAAGTTATTTTAATACCACCCTTATTATTTTTTTAACCTTTTTTCCGAACTTATCAACCGCTTGCACTTCTATTATATTGTATCCCTTTGCCAAGAGCAAATTTTCTTTGAAGAAACCCTTTTCATCAATAAAAATAGACCTTCCGTCAAGACTGATTGAGGAAATATTTTTCGCCAATCCTGAAATTTCCGCGAAAGAGTTTTTGAGAACCTGTCCGTCTTGAGGTTTATTGACCGTGATTTCCGGTCCTTCCCGAAAAACCTCAGCTTTGTAAAGTCCGTAAAAAGCGAATCCGACCACCAGAATTAAAATAGCCCCGAACTTTAATAAGAAATTTATTTTTTTATTCATTGTCTTTTCAGGGCTGAATGGCTCGGAGAACTCCGTTTGAAACTTGTCGGAACGGAAAATCGCGGTCGGTTTCAGAAATCAACCTTGTTTTCTTCATAATCCTCGTAATGTTCGTCATTGTCTTCCTTTATATACACATCTCTCGCTTTTGCCCCGCGCGACGGTCCCACCACGCCTCGTTCTTCAAGAATATCCAAAAGGCGCGCGGCTCTGGAATAACCTATTTTCAGCCTCCTTTGGAGATAGGAAGATGACGCCTTTCCCGTTTTGATGACTATCTCGCGCGCATCTTCGTAGAGTTCGTCGCCGTCGTCTTCCATTTCGTCAAGATTAAGCTTTAAAGGGGATTGCCCGACCGCTTTCGTCGCCGACGGGTCATTGCCTTTTCTGAGAATGTCTCCGATTGAGTCATCCTCACTTTCTTCTTCCCCGCTTTCAATATCAACTCCCTTATATTCTTCCGAAAGATATTTTGCCACTCGCTGTATCTCCTTTTCCGAAATAAAGGGACCCTGAATCCTTTTGGGTTTGGCGGTATCGCCGGCGAGGAAGAGCATATCGCCTTTGCCGAGCAGTTTTTCCGCTCCGGACATATCCAGAATTGTTCGGGAGTCAATTTGCGAAGCGACTTGCAGAGCTATTCGTGAAGTTATATTCGCTTTAATCAATCCCGTGATTACCTCAACGGACGGGCGTTGGGTTGAAACAATCAAATGGATTCCCACCGCTCGCGACATCTGAGCGAGGCGAACGATGGACGCTTCCATCTCTCTCGGGTATGTCGCCATTATGTCCGCCAGTTCATCTATGATAATAACCAAATAGGGCATGGGGTTTTCCTCGGACTCCGATTTTTTATGATAAGAGTCTATATCCCTCACCCCCGCCTTCAGAAGAAGTTCGTATCTTTTTTCCATTTCCTTGCACGCCCATTTGAGCGCGAGGATGGCTTTTTTCGGTTCGGTGATGACCGGTGTCATCATATGGGGAACCTTGTCATAAATGGAAAGTTCCACGCGTTTCGGGTCTATCATTATGAAACGCAGCGTCTCGGGAGAATTGCGGTAAAGCAAACTTGTTATGACTGTATGGATGCATATTGATTTTCCCGCTCCGGTGGCGCCGGCAATCAAGAGGTGGGGCATTTTGCTCAAATTGGCGAATACCGGTTTTCCGGAAACATCTCTTCCGAGAGAAAGCAACAGAGAGGGAAGCGGTTTTCTGAATTCCTCCGTTGCAAAAAGAGCGGACAGCCCGACGATTGTTTTGGCGCTGTTCGGGATTTCTATTCCGACCAACGACCTCCCGGGAATCGGCGCCTCTATTCTGATGGGGTGAGCGGCGAGTGCCATAGAGAGGTCATTTTGAAGCGCCAGTATTCGCGAAAGTTTTACGCCCTCCGCCGGCTTGAGCGTGAATTGCGTGACGGACGGACCGACATTGATTTCTCCCATTTCAACTTCAATGCCGAAATTTTGCAAAGTCCTCCTTATAATGTTGGCGCTCGCCTTAATGTCTCCGCTTGACGGTTTTCCCTTATCGCCGGAAAGAAGTTCTATCGGGGGGCGAACAAAATTGGCGACATTTTTTATTTTTTCAATTTCAATTTCAGTCTCTTCTTCCTTTTCTTTCTTCGGAGAAGTTTTTGATTTTCCCCGCGTCACCTCTCTGATTTCATCCATAACTTCTTTCGCTCCGGCGATTACTTTTTCCCCGACACTTTTTGAACCGCCCTCCTTTTTTTCTTCGCCCGACGAAGAAGAAATCTCTCCGTTTTTGTCGGTTGTTTTTTCAGCTTCGGAAATTTTTTCCAAAGCCGTTTTCTTTTGAATTTTTATTTTAATGGAGGTGTTGAATATTATCAAAAAAGAGACAATAAAGAGGGCCGTCAAAATTACCAGACTCACCCAAAAATCAAATAATTTGACAAGTGGCCAAGAAATCGCGTAGCCGATGTATCCCCCGGTTTTTTCTCCGAACATCACATCCGCCGCCCCCAGTCCGGATACCAAAAAAACTGTCATTCCTATCATGACATTTGAAAGAAAGTTCGGACGAAAAGAACTGATTAGAGAGATTGCCGCCAGAAAAAGAGCGGTGGGGACGAGAAAGAATCCCGCTCCGAAAAGCATTTCCAAAAAATCATAAACTGACGAGCCTACCACACCCGCTTTTCCGAATGAGGCGAGAGTAAAAAACAAAGCGGCGACGAGAAAAAAAACGGCGAGGATTGAATGCTTCGTTTCCTCTTTGAGATTGTTATGCCATTTTTCCCGGGAGTCGTTTTTTTTGCCGGATTTTTTTTTTGCCATTGCGTTCATTATACAATATTTTTTTTCTTTTTGGTATTTATACAATATTTTCAATTTAAAGTTTTCAACCCTTGAACCCGCTCCCGATTCCGGTTTTTTTGACTTTTTATTTTTTTTCATTACAATGTATTGCTAATGGACAAAAATAAAGTAATGGACAATTTAACGGATTCTCTAATGGACACCGAGAAAGAAAAGGGCGTGGCATACGATGCCTTGTTGGGAAAGGTGCAGAAGCTTACGGGAGTCCTATACAAAGTAACCAATCTCTATGCTGATAAAGAACCTCTTAAATGGACATTGAGGAATAACGCCCTTGATATATATGTCAGTTTGATGTCCGTTATACATTCCGGGAAGATGTCCGTTAAAACATCCCCGGGAATTGGCGGTGTCTTGGATTCCATATCATTGATTGTTTGTTCGCTTGAATTGGCTTCCGTTGAAGGAAGCGTTCTCGCCTTGAACTTTGATGTCCTCAAAAAAGAATATCTTTCTTTAAAGCGTTTTTTGGAAGGAGAGAAAGACGGGCTTTCCATGGAAAGAAAATATTTGCTCGGTCCGGACTTCGGATTTTCCTTCGGCGATATGACGCCTTCCGGAACTCCCGTTCTCAAAAACGGAGTTTCTCCGCGGAAGACAAAAGAGGGAAATCTCATCGGAAGGCGAGCGAATAATTTCTCGGGCGATTTCAACGAGCGAAAAAATAAAATAGTTTCTTTTCTTGAGGGTAACGGGAAAAAAACGGTCAAGGAAATCAATTCCATTTTTGAGGGTGTCAGTGAAAAGACGGTGCAGAGATATTTGCTTGATTTAGTGAGGTCGGGAAAGCTCGTGGCGGAAGGGGAGAAACGCTGGAGGAAATACGAAATTGCTTAATTATTCTCTGAATCTGATTTATTTTCGTTGTTGACACCCAAACAAGACAATGTCTTGTTTTTTATTTTTGTTGACTTTTTCTCTTCCGCTTTATAGCATTATTGGCGAATCAAGATAATGTTATCGGCGGCTTATTTTTAGCGGTTGAGTTATCCACAATTTTATTTGGCAGGATCGCTTATAACGCTTATAATGTTATCAAGAGTTGAAACGGAAGAAATTCCCTTTCAGGTCGATTTAGAATCATTAATAAGGTCGATAAAATTTTTTATCAGGTCGACTGAATTAATTATTAACCGATGAAGTCGAAATCGGATTATCCGGGCATACGGTAGTTTTGTTTGTTCGTCAATCTGATCTTCATAACTTGATCAGATTGAAAGAAAGCAAAATTATTATTTAAGCAAAAAATTATGAGTAGTTTTTACAGATCTAAAACAGGCAAAATCGCTTTCGCTTTCGTCGGATTGATGATGGCGGTCGCGTTGCTTGGAACCGCGGCTCCGGCCCGGGCGGCTCTGACTTCTTCTCAGGTGGATTCAATTGTTTCATTACTTGAATCTTTCGGAGCGGATCAGGCAACCATTACCAACGTAAGAGTTTCGCTGGAAGGCGGCACTCCTGCGCCGGCGCCGACCGAATCGGGAAAAGTTTGCGGTTACACCTTTGCGGCTGATTTGTCGCAGGGAAGCACCGGAGCTGATGTTAAGGACCTTCAAGTTGTTCTTAACTCCGACCCGGACACCATCGTCGCTGAAAGCGGTGTTGGTTCAAAGGGAAACGAAACCGAATATTTCGGTTCGTTGACCAAACAGGCCGTTGTCAAATTTCAGAACAAATACGCTTCTGAAGTTTTGACTCCGGTTGAACTTAGCGCCGGAACCGGCTATGTCGGTTCAATGACGCGCGCCAAGTTGAATGATTTGTACGGAGAGTGCAAATCAGGTGATGACACTGGAACTGGAACCGGAACAGGAACCGGAACCACGGTGACCACCGGAACCGCGCTTACCGTCGGATTGGCTTCCGACAACCCGGCGTCATCCGTCCTTATAGAAGGACAGGCGATTGCCGACTTGGCGAACTACACTCTCGTTAACCCGACCTCGGAAGATGTCAAGGTTACGAAAGTCGTCTTGAAGAGGACCGGCATTTCCGCCGATTCCACATTGACGAATGTTTACCTTTTTGACGGAGCGGTCAGATTGACTGACGCGGCGACCGTTTCTTCCGGAGTTATCACTTTCAATGATTCCACTGGAATTGTTACGATTCCCGCCGGAGGAAGCAGAACCATTGTCGTCAAGTCCGACATTGACGGAAGTTCAAACGGGCAGACCGTGGGAGTTTCTCTTACGGGAGTTGAGGCGACCGCGGATGTCGCGGGCACTTTCCCGATTGAAGGAAACGTGCATTCAATCGCTTCAATGAGTCTTGCTAAAGTTCAATTTGACACCACGACCACGCCGTCCGCGAACTCCAGCCTTAACCCGCAGGACGACTATGTGATGTGGCAGAACACCCCGAACATTCAAACTCGCGCGGTTTACTTGAAATCACTCCGCTTGAGAATGATTGGTTCCGTCCAGAAGGGCGACCTCGGAAACTTCCGTCTTTATGTTGACGGTGTCCAGGCAGGCTCCGCTGTGGCGCAATACGACGACAACGGATACGTTAACTTTGATTTGACCTCCAACCCGGTTGAACTTAAAACCGGAATCTGGCAGGAATTTCAAATTCTCGCTCAGACAGGCAGCCGATGTTGAAGCCACCGATAAAGACTATCAACGAAATGTTCTCGCTACGGTTGGTCTCCTTTCTTTCTCGGCTCGCGAGTCGGGAACGCAGGACATTGCCGCCGGGGCTATCACAATCACCAAGGCCGACGATTCGCCTTCGGCGAACATCAAACTTGATGATTCCAATGTTCTTTTGGCTAAATTCCAGTTGAAGGCGGCCGGAGAACCTTTGAAGATTGAATCGTTGGGAGTGAGCATTGATTCTTCAAATAACGATGCTCTAAAAATCCGCAACGGCGCGCTTTACGCCGACGGAGTCCAGGTGGGAAGCACCAAGGACATTGTTGAATACAATAATTCCGCGGCGACCACCACCTTCAATCTTGGTTCGTCCCTTATCGTGAAACCGGGTTCCCCGGTCACGCTTGAGGTTCGCGCCGACACTTACGGATTGGATAGCACTGGAAACGGAAACAAATTGGTCGCCAATGACACCTTGAAGGTGTATATTGCCGCCGGTTCTTCCAATATCCAGCAGATGACCTCTCTCGGATACATTTACAACAATGAGAAAACGGGCAACATTGTAACGGTTGTAACCGGAAATATGGCTCTTGCCAAATACTCCGCTTACGCCGATCAGGTTGCCGTTGTTCCTCAGACGGCTTACAAAATCGGTGAATACCGATTGACCGCCGACGAAACCGAGGATGTTAATCTGACCTCGCTTGATGTTCAGATTGGCGGTTCCAATCTCGCGACCTCAACCGATTTGACGGACATCTATGTTGTTTACGGAGGAACCACTTCCGCCGTAAAATCGGCTGGAGCGACTGACCTTAGCTGGTCAATCAACAAGACCATTCCGGCGAACACCACTTGGAATGTGGCGGTTTATGCTGACCTCGCTTCGGCGATAAACGGCTCAGCCACCATCATCACCAATGTTAAGTTCACTGGAACAACGGTCTCATCTTCCCAGACGATTAACACGGGACTCGTTCCCGGACAGACGATTTCCGCCGGAACAGGTTCATTCGCCGTGGCGGCCGACGCTTCAACGCCGGTAATCGCGCTTAATGTCGCGAACAACACGGTCAAAGTGGCGGCGTTCAAATTCACCGCTACGAATGAAACCTACAAAGTTGACAGAATCGGAGTTTCCGTTCCTTCCGGATCGGAAGCCGCCATTGAGGAAGTTATCCTTAAAGACGGTTCAACCGTTCTCGCGTCCACTCCTTTGAATGGAAGGTATGCCACTTCAACCGGATTTTCCTTTGAAGTTCCGGCGAATTCCGACAAAGTTTTGGATGTTTACTTGAAACTCGGAGGAGTCGGAGTGGGATACGCTTCCACCGGTAAAAATGTGGAGGTAACTTTGAACAGTTACCGCTACAAGGACACTCAGGGCTTAACGAGCAACCTTTATCCCTCCAGTATCAATGGAAACAACCAGTATGTCGTTAAATCGCTTCCGACGCTTGCTATG
Source organism: Candidatus Campbelliibacteriota bacterium (assembly GCA_003231675.1). Lineage (GTDB taxonomy): Bacteria > Patescibacteriota > Minisyncoccia > UBA9983 > UBA9983 > SZUA-82. Next base: position 8,465 of record QIJB01000057.1, read on the forward strand.
CAGACCACGTCTGACAACCTCGTCGCCGGAATCCAGACTATCGGCAAACTTGATGTAACCGCTGACGCTTCCGGAACCATTTCCTGGAAAGAAATTTTGTTCAATTACGGAACTTCTTCCGGAATTTTATTGACCAGTATCGGTCTTTACGACGGAACCACGCTGGTTACTCCCGCCGCTACCCCGACATTGAATTCTTCTGCTGGCACGATTAAGTTCATTGCAAATGTTGAACAGGAAATTGCCGCCGGCCAGACTAAGACTTATGTCTTGAAAGCTAATGTCAGCGGACTTACAGGAACTGGAGACTATGTTCAGACCTCAGTTACGGATGTAGCAGCATGGGCTGCTCCGGCTGCTTACACAACCGGTTCAGGTTCGTTCATCTGGTCCGACAAGTCTGCTCAAAGTCACAACACGGGGACTTCAGATTGGTTTAATGGCTACAAACTCCCTGGACTTCCGACCGGTTCTTACTCGCTCAACTAATAATCTTAGCCATCTTGTGACCGCTCGGTTCCGTTCGCGGAACAAAGCGGAGGCTAAAAGCAAAAAT
>QIJB01000092.1 GCA_003231675.1 Candidatus Campbelliibacteriota bacterium
CTGTATAAGGATATTCTTGAAAAGAAATTGAATGTAAGGCAGTCGGAGGCCATATCAAGGCGCATTGCCACTGAAAGGGCGCGAAAGCAGGAGGGTTCGTTGTTGGATTTGGAAACAAAAGGCATTGAAGAGAAATTATCCGAGATGCTTGGGACGAGAGTGCAAATAGAAAAAACAGGAAAGAAAGGGAAAATTCATATTGATTTTTTTTCAGAAGAAGAACTGAGATCTTTCCTTGAAAAAGTTGCAGGAGAAGAAACCGGAGAGAGTCTCGCGGTTGATGAGGAAATACCGGACGAAACAAGAAGAGATTCTCATTTTCCGTCCGACGCCGAACTGAAGCCGGAGAGTGTAAAGATACCGATTCTCGTTGTTGAAGATACTAAAGATTATCTCAAAGATAAAAGTATTAAAGAAAAAGAAAAGCCTTTTATTCTTACGGTTAAAGAAGAAATTGAGGAGAAGATTGTTGAACCGGAAAAAGAGAGGAGTATTGATTTCAAAAAGATAAGAATACCTGTTATCGCGGACGAATCGGTTGAAGAGGATGAGAGTGATTTTGAACCCGCTGAACAAATTTCCGAAGGTGTTAAGACCGGATTTCCGAATGAAGAAGTTGTAAAAAAAGAATTGCCGAACAGAGAAAATGGCGTGGAAAACCGGGAGGAAAAAATTGAGGAAGAACAAGGAGATGGAAAGTTTAAGGACTTTGAGAATAGTGAAGCGGAGGGAATTGAAAAGATGGAAAAACCGAAAGAAAAAGTAAGCAGGGGGTTGAGCTGGCTGAGCGGTCTTCTGGAAGAATACGAGCCGGAAGAAGTTGAGATGGATGAAGAATATCAGGAAAAGAATGCCGATAACAGCGAAAAAAAACCGATTATTCTTGAAAATCTTCTTGAAGAAAAATCCCCTGTGTCTTCGGTTCCAAATAATCCGGGCAACGATGATGAGGATGATCTTATTAAGAATTTCAGCCTTTAGCGTTCTATAATCCGGAACTGTCAAAAAAACCCTTCTTTTTTAAGGCTTGACCTTATGCATTTTTTGGCAAAAGATGTTTTTGTGTGTTTAAGCCACTCCATGGACGGTTTTTTGTTTTTTTGCGTTTGGATTTCAACGATATCTCCGTTTTTAAGTTCTGTGTTTAAGGAAACGAATTTTCCGTTGACTGTTGCCCCTGTGGCGCTGTCGCCAATTTGGCTGTGAACCGCGTAAGCGAAATCAACAGTACTCGCTCCTTCCGGCAAATCTATAACATCTCCCTTGGGAGTGAAGCAGAACACCCTGTCTTTGAAAAAATCTATCGTTAAATCCTCTATAAAATCCTTTGATTGAGAAGCCCCCTTTTGCCATTCTATCAATTGGTTGACCCAAGCGAGCCTGGAATTGAGTTTTCCGCCCGTTTTCGGTTTTCCGGATTCAGTGTAAGCCCAGTGGGCGGCGATTCCATGCTCGGCTTCCTCGTGCATTTTTTGCGTCCTGATTTGTATTTCCGTTATTTTTCCGTTCGTGGCGAAAACCGTCGTGTGCAGACTCTGATAGCCATTCGGTTTTGGCAAAGCTATGTAATCTTTAATTTTCCCGGGCAAAGGACGCCATTTTTTATGAATCATCCCAAGTATCTTGTAGCACTCTTCAATCGTGTCCACCCTTATTCTTATGGCGATAAGATCATAAACCTTATTGATATCCATATCAATCTCGGGTTTCTTAAGTTTTTTATACAGGCTGTAAATGAATTTTACGCGTGAATCAACGCGGGCGTCCTTCACTCCTCCTTGCGCCAACATTTCATTGATTTCTCTCTGCACTTTCTCCAATTCCTTCTCTTTTTGTTCATATTTTCCTTTCATTAATTGCATCACCTTTTTATATTCCCCCGGTTGGAGATACATAAAGGAAAGATCTTCAAGCTGACCTTTTATTTCTCCTATACCGAGCCGGTTGGCGAGAGGAGCGTATATTTGCATGGTTTCGTGGGCTATTCTTATTTGTTTGTCTTCTCTGACGTATTTCAATGTCCGCATATTATGGAGCCGATCGGCAAGACGGATAAGAACCACCCTAATGTCTTTTGCCATCGCCAAAAACATTTTGCGAAGATTTTCAATTTCCCGTTCTATTCCTTTATATCTTAACTTTCCCAACTTGGTTACGCCGTCAACCATAAAGGCTATTTCTTCTCCGAATTTTTTCTTAAGCGTTCTCTTATCTATTGATTCATTATCCTCGCAAACATCGTGAAGGAGCCCGGCGGAGATTGTTTTTGCGTCAAGGTTCAAGTGAGCGAGCGTTTTAGCCGTCTCAAACGGATGAATAATATAATCTTCTCCGGAAAACCTTTTCTGACCTTCATGGGCATATTTGGCGAATTCAAAGGCGCGCGCGATGAGTTTAACATCATCGGGCGAGGGATCTTTTAAGATACCGAGAAGTTCTTTAATGTCCGGTTTGACATTTTCCATGGTTCTCATTATACTCTTATTTAGAATATTTTAAAGATGGAGCTGGGAGGAAGCCCTCACCTCTTAAAAAGAGGTAAAGCCGGTCGCGCCCGGACGGTCCTACCATTTTTAAAATATTATTTAAAGGAGGTGATTTTTTGAGAAAGACAAGGATTTGCCTTCTGTGCGGCGAGGAAGTATCTTGCCCTACGGAAGACTTCCCAAGGTTTTGCCCCGGTTGCCGGGGTGAACTGAGCTTGGTAAAAAAAGAAGACCTGCTGAGCAAAGGGAAAAAACCCTGCAAAAACGCAGAAGACTGCAAAAAGTGCGGAACAATGTTTCCGCACATAAATTGCCTAGAAGATCCTAAGTAGCCATTACCCCCCCCCGCGCTTTAATTAAGCGTCGGGGGTTTCTTTTTTCTCCCCTTCTTCCATTGGATTTTTCCAAGACGCAAAATCGCATTTCGGCCAGTTTGAACATCCGAAAAATATTCTTTTCGTTTTGGTGAATTTTTTAATGACATCCCCTTCCGCCTCCGGAGGACATTTGGGACATTTCATTCCTATTTTATCCGATTCCTTTTTAATCGCTTTCGCATTCTTGCAATCAGGGAAACCGGAGCAGGCGAGAAATTTCCCGAATCTGCCGTGTTTGATAATCATCGGCTTTCCGCATTTTTCGCACTTTTCGTCCGTTTCCTCGTCTGTGTGCTTTTTTTCAACTTCATCGTATTTTTCCATAAGGTTTTTGTGAAATGGCTGATAAAAATTTTTAATAATCGGCTCCCATTTTGTTTTCCCCTCCGCGATGTCATCAAACTCTTCTTCCATTTTGGCGGTAAAATCAATATCAACGATTTGCGGAAAATGCTCGGTGAGAATGTCGTTTACCATCAGTCCCGTTTCCGTCGGAATAAATCTTCGCTGCTCGTTTTTTTCAATATAATTCCGTGTTTGAATTGTGGAAATCGTCGGAGCGTAAGTTGATGGTCGCCCAATACCATGTTCCTCAAGCGCTTTCACGAGAGTCGCCTCGCTGTATCTCGGTGGTGGCTCCGTGAAATGTTGATTGGGCAAAAGTTTTTCAAGTTCAAGCTTTTCGCTTTCGCTCAATTCCGGAAGAAGGTTTTCCGTGAAGGACGCCGGATACACTTTCAGCCATCCCTCAAACTTCATTATAGAACCGCTGGCGCGAAAAGTATAGTTTTTTGCGACGATATCCACCGTCGTTGAGTCAAAAATCGCCTCCTTCATCTGACAGGCGATAAATCTTCGCCATATTAAATCGTAAAGTTTGAATTGTTTCTCGTCCAGTTTGCTTTCTAAATCTTCCGGCGTTTTGGTTGGGTCGGAGGGCCTGACCGCTTCATGCGCTTCCTGCGCCCCCTTTGATTTCGTTTTAAATTTTCGCGGTTCGCTCAAGGAAAACTCCTTTCCGAATTTTTCTTCAATTGTTTTCTTGGCGGAAGCGAGCGACTCGGCGGACAGATTCACGGAGTCCGTTCTCATATAGGTGATGAACCCTTTTTCGTAAAGTTGTTGGGCGAACATCATCGTTTGTTTGGCTGAAAAATAAAGGTTGTTCGCCGCCGTCTGCTGGAGCGTGCTGGTGGTGAACGGCGGTTTGGACTGCCTTTTAACCTCTTTTTTCGCCACTTTCTCAACCTTGTATTCGGAGTTTTTCAGGTCTTTAACAATTTCACCCGCCTCTTCTTTGTTTTTTATTGCGAATTTATCAAGCACCTTTCCGTCTTTTTTGGCGAGTCTGGCAGTAAATTGGCTGTTAGACTCTTTTTTGCTCAGCTCCGCTTCTATGTTCCAAAACTCAACGGGATTGAATTTCTCAATTTCCCGCTCCCTGTCTACAATAAGCCGAACCGCTACTGACTGGACGCGCCCGGCGGAAAGTCCTTTGAACATTTTTTTCCAGAGGAAAGGGGAGAGTTCATACCCGACCAAGCGGTCGAGAATTCTGCGCGCCTGCTGGGCGTCAACGAGATTCAAGTCAATTTCCCTCGGGTTTTCCAACGCTCTTTCTATTGCCGATTTCGTAATTTCGTGAAAGACGATTCTTTTGATTTTTTTCGGGTCTTCCAATCCCAACGCCTGAACCAAATGCCACGCGATGGCTTCTCCTTCACGGTCTTCATCAGATGCCAGAATAACTTCATCTGCCTTCGTGGCTTCCTTTTTCAGCGCGTTAACCCTTTTTCTCGCCTTCGTGGGAATAACATAAGTTGGCTCAAAATTATTCTCCATATCAATTCCCATTTTTGATTTGGGTAAATCTCGGACATGTCCGAATGAGGATTCAACCTTAAAATCCTTTCCGAGAAATTTGGAAATGGTTTTCGCCTTGGTGGGGGATTCAACGATAACGAATTTTGTCATATATACAGAGGGTATATAAAACATCCTTGGCTGTCAAACGTGATTGACAGAGAGCTGTATTCGTGATAAATTTTAAACAGAGTTGTCAAAGTTAAAAAGAAAGGAGGTGAGAAAAAGTGGGAGTGAAGATAAAAGTTGAAAAGGAAGTGGCCGTCATTATCAAAACAAACGGTCGCGACCAAAAAGTTTTCTCCGCCCATGAAGAAGAGGCGAGAGAATGGCTGAAAAGAAACGGTTTTGAAAGCCGTTTCAAGGACGTCAAAAAATGGTGGTTCAGAGTCGACGGTGTAGAAGCCGTCATTGTGGAACTTAACGCTCTGCCAAACAAAATTTAATTTTCAGGACTTGCTTTTAGGACGCCTCGGCGTCCGCTTTTTTATATATTTTTACGAATTTCCCCACCGGATTCTTTAATGAAACCATTAAGCTCCATCATTGACAAGACTGAATTAACCTCATTCGCCGGCTCCGCGATCCGCGATTTTTCTTATCAGATCGTCCTTCGCCATCGGCTCGCTGAGGGCGGAAATTATTTTGTTTTCAAGCGGGGAAAAATCGGCCGGATTAAAATTCAGTTTAAGATTTTCACCGTCGCGCGCAACGCCGAAAGCGTCAAGAATGTCGTCCGCCGAGCAGATGGCGAGCGCGCCTTGTTTAACGAGCTTGTTTGTTCCCTTAGAATTCTCGCTGAAAATTGAGCCTGGAACGGCGAAAACATCGCGGTTGAAATCAAGGGCGAAGTTCGCCGTTATCAAGGCCCCGCTCCGCTCCGGCGCCTCAACAACGA
>QIJB01000102.1 GCA_003231675.1 Candidatus Campbelliibacteriota bacterium
GATTATCTTTCCAGAAGAGACGCCGTCTGGATGGGGCAGATATACGACACTCTCGGATTGTCGGTGGGCGTCGTTAATCATGAGGCTTCCTATGTGTATGACCCGAAACACAAGGAATTGGACAAAGAGCGCGACGAGCTAGGGAGTTTCCATGTTGTTTATGAATTTTTGCGCCCTTCATCCCGCAAGGAGGCTTATGCCGCCGATATCACATACGGAACAAACAATGAATTCGGTTTTGATTATTTGCGGGACAATATTTCTTACAGCGAAGAGGAAATCGTGCAGAGAGGATATTACTTCACGATTGTTGACGAGATAGATTCAATTTTAATAGACGAGGCGAGAACTCCATTGATAATTTCCTCGGCCGTTGCCGAGTCTCCAGATTTTTACATCACTTTCGCCAAGATTGCGCAGAAACTTGAAGATACCAAGGACTACACGGTTGACGAAAAATTGAAAGCCATTTCTCTCACGGATGAGGGGATAGATAAAGTTGAAAAAATACTCGGCGTTGAAAATATTTATACGGAAAAGGGAATAAAATACGTGCATCATCTTGAGACCGCCGTGCGCGCCAAGGCTCTTTTCCAGCGGGACAAAGATTATGTGGTGAAAGACGGCGAGATTATTATTGTTGATGAATTTACCGGAAGAATGATGCCCGGGAGGAGGTGGTCTGAGGGTCTGCATCAAGCGGTGGAGGCGAAAGAGGGGGTTCCGATTCAGAAAGAATCGCGAACTTACGCCAGTGTTACTTTTCAGAATTATTTCAGGATGTACGAGAAACTTTCCGGAATGACCGGGACAGCCGTCAGTTCGGCTGAGGAGTTTTACAAGGTTTATGAACTTGAGACGGTGGTTATGCCGACGAACAGGCCACTCGCCAGGAAGGATTATCCTGATTTTGTTTTTCAAAGCGAGATGGGGAAGTTTAAGGCGACCGTCAAAAAAATCAAGGAGTTGCACGAAAAAGAGCAACCCGTCTTGGTGGGCACCGTTTCCATAGAAAAAAATGAGCTTCTTTCGGCGATGCTGAAAAAAGAAGGCGTGCCACACAAAGTCTTGAACGCCAAACATCACGAAGAGGAGGGGGAGGTTATCGCCCAGGCCGGAACAAAGGGCAGAGTGACAATCGCAACCAATATGGCGGGCAGGGGGGTTGATATTGTTTTGGGAGGTATTCCTTCCGGCGAAAAAGAGTCCGAGGAGGTGAAGAAACTTGGTGGCCTTTTTGTGCTCGGTACCGAGAGGCATGAGGCGAGAAGAATAGACAATCAGCTTAGGGGGCGTTCCGGTCGTCAGGGAGATCCGGGAGGCACTCAGTTTTTTGTCTCCTTGGAGGATGACCTGATGAGAATCTTCGGTTCAGACCGTATAAAATCAATGATGGGCAGGTTTGGAATCCCGGAAGACCAACCGATTGAAAACAAAATGATAAGTAAAGCGATAGAAGCGGCACAGACGAAAATTGAAGGTTTTAATTTTGATTCAAGAAAACATCTTTTGGAATATGACAATGTTATGAATCATCAAAGGACTATCATTTACAAGCGGAGAAGGGATATTTTATTCGGTTCGGATGAAAACTTGATGGAATCTTTGAGAAAAATTTTTTCCGAGCAGGGATTGGATGTCGCCGATTTGGACAAGAAAAAAGAGGAGATGGGGGAGGATGAATTTTATCGCGTTGAGAGAATAATGATACTTCAAGCAATTGATATGCTTTGGGTTGAACATCTTGAAATGATGGATTATATGCGTTCCTCGGTTAATTTGCGCGCCTATGGGCAACGTGATCCGCTCATTGAGTATAAGAATGAAGGACTGAAAATGTTTCGGCAGTTGGAGCATTCAATAAATGCGCGTATTGCCGAAATGGCGCTAAAGATTGCCCCGCAATTAAGGATTGTTGAGCCGGAAGTTCAGGAAATGCGTCATGCCGAGCAGATGGTCAGCAGAGGCAATTCTGCCTCGGGAACTCAGGTGATAAACAAGAAGAATGTCGGAAGAAATGAACCTTGCCCATGCGGAGCGAAAAAACCCGACGGAACTCCGATAAAATACAAACATTGCCATGGGAAATAGACTTTGAATTTCCCTTCATTGAGCGGAGTCCGCCTCGGGAGGGCGGAGCGAAAAAACCCGACGGAACTCCGATAAAATACAAACATTGCCATGGGAAATAAAAAAGCGGGGATTCCGGTAAAACAGGAATCCCCGCGACAGATTATTCAAACAAACCCAGGGCGAGTAGAATACCCAGTCCCTCGGCAAGTTCCCTTACCTTTTCCTCCGTTAACTCTACGCTCTTTTGTCTCTTTTCCCAGACATTGTCAATTACTTCTTGAGGGATGTTATATCCCTCAAGAATTTTCTCAAATCTTTCTTTTTTCATTTTTCTCCTTTCCCCCTTGTGTTAAGGTTGCAAGTCCAGAATTATTCATAACAAAAAAATAGGGGAATGTCCAGATTAAAAATAATTTGTTTCTTGGAAAATTATGGTAATATATTTCAATGACCAAAAAAGAAAGGAATGACAAATTAATTGACGAGGCGTATGGGCGAGCCACCAATGTTTTAAGGAAATGTTCTCATAAGTACGGACTAAAGGCATCGGCGTTATCAGAGGAACGCGGGGGCTATCCTCAAGTGTGGGCGCGCGACAGTATGATTACTCTATTGGGAGCGTCTTTTGTTAATGACAAAAAAATCCAAAAAGCCATCCGCGCCAGCATCGATATTTTGAGGAAAAATATTTCATCAATGGGGGTTATACCCAACAATGTTGATACGCGGACACTTAAGCCGAATTTTCAAGCATATGCCGACGGCGGAGCGTGGTTTGTATTGGGCAATGCCACTTTTTTTGAGCAGACCGGAGATCTCGCGTTTTTGAAAAAAAATTGGTCTGCCGTGAAAAAGGTGATGCTTTGGTATGACTACCAAGATGTTGACCAAAGCGGGCTGGTATCAACGCAGGAAGCGTCCGATTGGGAGGATTTGTTTGCCACTAGAGGAAAAGGATTGAATGTCAATGTCTTGCGATACCGGGCTTTGCGCGCCGCGGCTCTTATGGCGCGGAAAATTGGCAGGGGAGGGGAAGGCGAAGAATTTTTAAAAAAGGCACAAGTGGCGCGCCGGAAGATAAATGAGCACTTTTGGTATAAGGGTGATATTGATATATTCTGTCACATAAAAAGCTGTTTTGGCGTAGAGCTGACCGCCGGAATGGTTTCTTACTGCCAAAGAGAGGGTAGCTTGCCACGCAAGGAAAGTCTCAGAAAGGAATCTTATTATCTTCCATACTTGTCATTTCGCGAATTTGGAGAATGGTTTGATTCCCTCGGCAATCTTATGGCTGTTCTTTCTGGGGTTGCCAACAAGAAACAATCCGAAATTATTTTGAAATTTATTAAAAAACACAAAGTTGCCGGGCCGTTTCCGATAAAGGCGATTCACCCCGCCATACATCCAGGGGAGAAGGACTGGAGGGGCTATTACAGGCTGTCAAATCTCAACTTTCCAAACCGATATCATAATGGAGGGATTTGGCCGTTTCTCGGCGGGTTTTATATTGCCACCTTGGTAAAGATGAAAAAGTATTCCGAAGCGCGCGCCGCTTTGGAGTCGCTGGCGTGGCTGAATAAAAAAGGAAAGAATTCGGAGTGGGAATTTAACGAATGGTTTAATGGAAAAACGGGCGAACCGATGGGAATGGCTGAGCAGGCGTGGTCCGCCGGAATGTATGTTTACGCCTATGAATGCGTGCGAAAAAAGAAAGCGATTTTCTTTTGATTTAAATAAAAAGAAAATCGCCTCAATCCGTAACATTCGGATTGAGGCGATACATAGCGCTTATTTATTATTCGTTCTTTCTATCGATATCAGCATGGCGACCATGCTGATTGATTCTTCACTCATGGTTTTGAAGTTCGGCGGCCGACTCTTCCATAATTCCTTAATCTCTTCATTACTGAAGAGATTTTTTTTTAGGATTTCAGTGAACCTTTTTTCCGTCATTTGGACCTCCCTTTAATTTAATAAAAGTTTATAAAATTCTAAAGAGCCAAAGAACTCTATTTGACATTTTACATTATTAAATCTATTTGTCAAGGGCGCCAGAATCACCGCGGTTTGTAGTTTATTCGGGGAGTTGATATAATTAAGGAAATGAAACGATATACATTAAAAGATAATGATTTGATTTTGGGAGCCCGCGAGAAGGAGTATGTTTTGCGCGTCAAAGATTTGCCGGACGGAGAAAAACCGCGTGAAAAAATGATTAAGGAAGGACCCTCTGTTTTGTCCGAGGTTGAACTTTTGGCGGTTGTTTTGGGTGTTGGCACGAGAAAGGAGGAAGTTTTCGCGATGGCGTCCCGCATATTCAAGCAGTATGGGGAAAATACGATTGTCAATCAGACCGACCCGAACGAAATTGAGAAGGAACTGGATATTCCTCTGGCGAAGGCTTGTCAGATAGTGGCTTCCTTTGAGTTGGGCAGAAGATTTTTCAAAAAAACAAACGGGGGATCGGTGGTGGTGAGAACTCCTAAACAAGCGTATGATTTTTTGAAGGATATGCGCGATTTGCCCAAAGAGCATTTGCGCGGAATTTATCTGAACAGCCGGCACCGAGTTATCCATGACGAGATAATATCAATCGGCAGTTTAACCGCCAGTATTGTGCATCCCAGAGAAGTTTTTACGCCCGCTCTTGAGTGCCGGGCGGTTGCCGTCATTGTGGCGCACAACCATCCGTCCGGGAACACGAAGCCCACGAAAGAGGATATTGAGATTACCAACCAACTGGTGGAGGCGGGAAGAATTTTGGGTATTGACCTTTTGGACCACATTATCGTGTCAAAAAACGGCTTTGTCAGCGTCCCGGCGAATTATAACAATTAACCGGAACCGGTCGCTTAAAATTAATATTATTAGTTATTTTTTAAAATCATTATGAAAAATATGCCAGAGCAAAAAAACATTTTTCCGAAAACTGAGATTAAACGCCATGGAGAAACCGAAAAATATGCCATCTCCGAAAAATTTACAAATGATTTCGTCGTTTCGTCTTATCATAAAGACAAATCTTTCTTAGTGGCGGATGGTAATAGGCGAGATGACAGGGAGAGCGTCAAAAGGCACGTTGAAAACGGAGATTATTTCGGGACACTCGCGACTGTTTTGGATTTAACCGGCGAGATAATGTCCATAGTGGATCAAAATGTTGCGGAGATGAGAAAAGACATAGAGGAGATAAACTCAGTCAATAAGCGGAATCGCGAAAAAATGGAATC
>QIJB01000077.1 GCA_003231675.1 Candidatus Campbelliibacteriota bacterium
ATCAAGTATATACTATGATAGTACTGAATTAACGACAGGACTTTAACAGGTGAATACAGCACATTCATCGCGCTCTGGCAGTCCATATTTATATTGACTGTCAAGAGCACTTTAATTTCGATTTATGATCTGAATCGGAATATTATTTTTTCTTTTGTTCCGTTCTAGGCCGGGTGTTCATTTTAATGAACATTGTAGGCCGAGCGTTGATTTGATATTTTTAAACCAGTCCAACGGACAAGTTCAAAAAATCAATTCTTCGTTTTTTTTGAGAGTTTGATCCTAGCTCAGGATGAACGCTGGCGGCGTGATTTAGGCATGCAAGTCGAGCGCCCAGCCGTAATTTTGTATCGGAGTTTTAAAGTATCTCCCTCCTCTGAAAGTATTTCGGAGTAATGGAATACTACTGACTCGGTTGTAAAATTACGGCTGGGAGCGGCGAACGAGGTAGTAACACGTAGGAACCTGCCCCCAAGACAGGAATAACTGCGGGAAACCGTAGCTAATACCTGATAGTCCCCGCTTTTAGCGGGGTAAAGATTTATCGCTTGAGGATGGGCCTGCGCGCTATCAGCTTGTTGGTAAGGTAATGGCTTACCAAGGCTATGACGGCTAGGGGGGGTGAGAGCCCGGTCCCCACCGATGGCACTGAGACACGGGCCATACATCTACGGATGGCAGCAGTCAAGAGTCTTCCACAATGGGCGAAAGCCTGATGGAGCGACGCCGCGTGCAGGATGAAGCCCTTCGGGGTGTAAACTGCTTTTATGGGTGAAAAATTTCGATGATATTAACCCAAGAATAAGGGGTTGCTAAACTCGTGCCAGCAGCAGCGGTAATACGAGTACCCCAAGCGTTATCCGGATTTATTGGGCGTAAAGGGTGTGTAGGGGGCAATGTTAGTCTTGCTTTAAAAATTCCGGCTCAACCGGAAAGCTGGGCAAGAAACGGCATAGCTTTGAGGATGTGAGAGGTCTGCGGAACTCACGGTGTAGGGGTGAAATCCGTTGATATCGTGGGGAACACCAAAGGCGAAGGCAGCAGACTGGCGTATTCCTGACCCTGAAACACGAAAGCGTGGGTAGCGAAGAGGATTAGATACCCTCGTAGTCCACGCCCTAAACGATGTTCACTGGCTTTTCCAAGTATCGACCCTTGGAGAGGCGAAGCTAACGCGTTAAGTGAACCGCCTGGGAAGTACGGCCGCAAGGCTAAAACTCAAAGGAATAGACGGGGACTTGCACAAGCGGTGGATCATTTCGACGCTACACGAAGAACCTTACCAGGGCTTGACATCCCGCTGAAATTCCAAAGAAACTTGGAACCCTTCACAAGAGCAGCGGGACAGGTGATGCATGGCTGTCGTCAGTTCGTGATTTGAATTGTTCCCTTAAGTGGGGTAACGAACGCAACCCTCGTTGTCTGTTACAAGTGTCAGACGAGACTGCCCCGTTATACGGGGAGGAAGGAGAGGATGACGCCAAGTCAGCATGTCCCTTTGACGCCCTGGGCTACACACATGATACAATGGCGCGCACAATGGGCCGCGAAAGAGTAATCTGGAGCAAATCCCATCAAAGCGCGTCTCAGTTCGGATTGAGGTCTGCAACTCGACCTCATGAAGTTGGAATCGCTAGTAATCGCGGGTCAGCTATACCGCGGTGAATACGTTCTCAAGTCTTGTACTCACTGCCCGTCAAGTCAAGGAAGCCGGGAGTACCCGAAACCCCTGAATTTCAGGGTCTAAGGTAAATTCGGTGACAGGGACTAAGTCGTAACAAGGCACGGCTAGCGGAAGCTGGTCGTGGATTAAATCCAAATCAATTTTTTCATCTTAGGATGAAAAGTGATTAGGTCGGTTCCGCCCTATGGCGGAATTAGGTATTGGTCTTGGAGCCTTAAATTAAGACCGGAAAAACCCGCTTAAATTTTGCTTTGCAAAAGACTGGGCGGGAAGGACGGAACAAAAGAAAAAATATTATCCGATGAATCGCAAGCAAACAAAAAACCGCTCATTATGAGCGGTTTTTTGTTTGCAAAATGACGATTTTTTGCTATGATAAAACAAGTTTTATGCTTTCAACGGGCGAATACTTTTAAAATATAATAAACTCGCCCCGGAAGAACGCTATCCAAAGTTTCATTATTCCAAAAAGAGCGCGTGTCAAAAAGAGCGCGTGTAGTTCAATGGTAGAACGCTATCCTGATAAGATAGAGGTCGTAGGTTCGATTCCTACCACGCGCACAATGTTTTAACTTTGATACGGAACAAACGGGTGGAATTAGGTGTCGTAGGCTCCCTGTTTGCTCAAGAGCGGAGCGATTGATTTGCAAACAGCAGTGCTTTAGCATTCGATTCCTACCACGCGCACCAATATTGACTCAATGCCACGGTTTCGGACGGAAAAAGATAGAGGTCCCGCCCAAGAACGCACCTCGTGCGTTCTGTCCATTGCGTGTGCCTGAGGGCACACGCTCTCCACGACGCGAGCCTGTGGTAATTCTGCACCAACTCTCCCAATTTCCACCGCGCCACTCTCGCCTCGCTAGCTTTGCATTAATTTAGAATAGTCGCTGTGCTCCTTTCTTCATTGAACACCCGGCGAGCCGTCCGACCAAAACCATTTCACCTCAGGTACTGCATTTTACACATCAATCGCTCCGCTCTTGAGTAAAATGGGAGCCTTTTCAATTTTTGTTCGGATCCTCCCCAAACCCCTCCGCCGACAGGCGAAAAAAAGAAAGGTAAGGCTCCCTGTTTGTAACCAAATTAAAATTTGGTTACAAACAGGGAGCCTAAGGTGAAATGCTTTTGTACCCTAACTTCGTTGGGGAAGATCCTTGGTCGGGTTCGCTTCAATCATTCCCTATTGCATTATACGGCAATATTGCTTACAAAGCCAATAGTGAGTAAAATGGAGTTGTTGATAATTATGTCAAACGATTCAGCAAAAAAAATTAGCAAACAATATAATGAGATTGCGAAAGCAAAAAGGTCTTTCGCAAGAAAAATTGGCGAGATTGTCGGATGTTGCCAATAATACAATTATCAAAATGGAATCAGGAGAAAATGATAATCCCACACTTGAAACTTTGCGAAAAGTTGCCAAAGCGTTAGATGTTTCTGTTGATAATTTAATCAATTAATTTGGTTATTTTTTAGAATAAAATTATGAACGAACCACAAAAGCCATTAGTAGAAGAAGTGAAAGAAATTCGTAAAAAGCGAGGAATACATCCCAAGGATTTTGAGATGATGACGGGAATTCCTCTTGAAACCGCTAAAAAAATGAAAAATGGCGATGAAATAATAGAAAAATTTACCATCGCATATACTCCAGATAGTCTAAAAATATTATCCAGTATGACGAGCGGGGTAACGGAAGTGATTGATGACTTTCTAAATTTACTAGGGGAAAAAGAACTTGGCTTTGGAAAATTGGCAGATGGTGCAAAGTTGCACGCAAAATTTGAATTGTCTGCATACATGCTTTTTATTCTTGATGTCTTTGCCTCTGAACACCAGACACCCGAAGCAAGAACGGAAATTTTTTATGTTGTTGGTAATGAGATACTGAAATCTTTGAAAGAGATATCGCCAGACTATCAAAAATCAGAATTTGATAAAGAAATTGATAAAAGAATGAGTCAATATAGTGTGTTTATTAGAGAGCCAAATAGTGTGTTTAAGGTGCCTTCAGATATAAGTGCTTGGAATTTACTACAAGAGCATTTAACCAATGCTGTAGTTAAGGGTGGTTTTGCGAGAAAAGAATTGGATGGCGAAGATCTTAGAAATTGGACTTTGGGTGAGAAAAGTGTTCGGGATGACTCTAATAAACCAATAGATGTTGTTTCTTCTGTCTACGGGATGATTTGCCAGCAAGCAGAAAGAAATTTTCGTCTGATGATCAATGAGTTGTTTTCTGCTGGTGAGGATATTCGTGATTTTAGTATACAGGAAGTCGGAGACATTATAGAGATCGCAAAAGAAAAGATTGCGAAACTAGATGAGGAAAATATAAAAAGTGTTGGATAAAAAATGAAGTAGGCGTGGCAACATACAAAAAATAGCTGATTTTAAATAAATTATGAAAAGTAAAACACTTATAATTTTTGGTATAATAACGTATGTTCTTTCAGTTCTTTCTTCGGCTCAAAATCTTGTAGGAGATTATACTGCACCAACTATAATAATTGCGGTATCAGTAATAGCAACAATAGTATTTACAATTATGGCTATTGTTCATCTATGGAAAACAGAAAAAGTTTTATCAATATTATTACTTGTTTTTTCATCACTTAACCTTGTGTTGGCGTCAGTGGTAATTCACTGGATTAGTTTTGGGGTATTTCTTTGGGTGATGTCTCTTTTTTGGGCAATGGCAAAACATGAAAAACTTGCTAAAATTAAAGATCAAAGATCAAAATATATGGGATTTTTTACCACAAAAAAAGAAGTAAATATAGAAGATGTTTGTCGTGGTTTTTATGAATATTTGATTTCTGGTCAAAAAGTAGAAGAACTCACTAAGGAAGCCAAAGAAACTATTGTTAAAATTGATAAAGCCTTTGCGGTTGTGGATTTACAAAAATTGAAATATGAATTTACAATAATTGGTTTTGAAATTTTTGCACTTGCGTGGGCACATCACTCTGAAGACAGTCTTGTTTCTCAAAGTATATTTACTAATAAATACCTAAATGAAAATGGAAAAGATGATATTTGGAATGGAATGAAAAACTATAATCTTGCAGTCCAGAGCTCAGATACTTACGGGTTGAGTGATATAAAATATGCTCAAAGTTTAACTGAAGGAGCTAATTTTTGTGATAAACAGAAGAAAATATTGCAGGAAAGTGCGGTTGCCATGTCCGAATCTGTTTTAGAAAGCGTTTATCGTTCAAACTGGCGGAGAAAGTCTAAAAAGGCTTGGAAAAGCGGAGCTACAATTTTTGGTATTAGTTTGGCTTTGTGCGAGAGGTTGAGTTTAACAGGGGGAGATGATTCTAAACATTTTGGGTTATTTGGCTTTGACAATAGTAATATCAACTTTGGAATTAATAATGACGCACGATTTCGTTTAAGTGGATTTATAAACTGGTTATATGATGAAGCTAAGCAATACCTTGACAATAAAATATAATCCAAGAAAGCAAGAATTGATTGCTTTGGCAGTAGAAATTGGAAAAGTCCTAGAAAAAATAGAGACTCAAAATAGTCTAAGTAAAAAAGAGGACGCTGAAAACGGGCGAATGGAATTTGCCTATGTAGAATATTACTTGGCAGAAATTTCTTCCTTGCTTAACCTTTCAATATATTTGTTAGAGCACGGGACGTTTAGAAAATACACATATTTTCCTACGCGTTTAATTATGGAAATAGTATTGCAATTAGAGCATGTATATTCAGTAAAAAAGAAAAAGGGATTAGGTGGAGTTCATCGTCTGTTTTTTAAGGATATTGCAATCAGCGCAAAATCTTCTCTTGCTCTACCGGGAGTAGGAGACAAAGATCGGATTAGAAATCATGTAAGTTTTCTCGATATTGCCAGCAATATTTTAAGGCTTGATTTTAAAACAGATGATGTATCGGCAAAATCAAATAGGAATATAAAATCACTGTGCGATAAAAGCGGTGTAATCATTAAAAACTGTACTGGAAGTGATTTGTATAGTTTTTACGAAGTATTGAGTGAATCTTCTCACGCCAATGTTGTAAGCATAGGAGCTAGTAATCACGGAAATGATGAGGTGGAAGCGTTGCTTATTTTTGAAATCAGTATTGAATTGTCAATACGTTTTTGTGAAATGGTTATCAATGAAAGTAAGTATGAAATGTTACAGGATGATTCAAATAATTTAAAAACAATCGCAGGAATTTTGTAAGTCTCGGGTTTGTTGGGAGCCACGAGAAACACCTCGCATGGCTACTCACTTCGTTCGTAATGCCTGCTCGGTGTTTTCGTGGCTCGCTCGCCTCTGATTAAAGTTTTGTGCTAAATGCACAAGCATCACTTCCTTATTATAGCAACATTTTTTATTAAAAACTTATTTTTCGATTATAGGAATTAGCAATTGATTGGAATATCCTTCCGATGATATAATCTTACACTTGCCCTTGACGTTGCCCAGGTATGTAAAAAATTGATGGAGCTTGCCTTGTTTGTTAAACCACTGTCCCTGTAAAATAAGTCTTAGTTCATCTCCTTTCGCAAAAAATGTTGCAGATGGGGCAAGTTTTACTTCAAGTTTTGCCACCTTGTTCTTTTCAAGTGGTTCTAAAATATCGAAATCATAATCTGGCATATCATGAGCATTTGAGCTATTGATAGTTTTCCTCAAGGCAACCCGCAAGGTCCCTTTGGTAACAATATCATTTTCAAACCCAGCGACACCTTCAAAACTAACTTCTTTGTCATTATGAAATTTCTGAATTCCCACAAAAATATTTGCGTCATCACAATCGTCAAGTTTTATATGCAAGGTCAGCTTCATTGGGCCCACTATTTCAGTATCGCGTTTGAAAATGTAAGAATAAGCGAGTGAGTCATTTTTTAAATCAAATTCATTTTCTGATTCTGATTTTGAAACATTTGAGTCTTTGGATAATGTTTGGATTTCTGTATTTAGATAAAATGGTGTCCATATAACATTTTCAGGTGGCCACTTTTTTTCATAACGAACTTCTTTAACCTTATTGCCAAATTCTCGTATTTCAAGACGAACTTTTGGATGATTGAGCATACCATTTTCAATACCTTTCAAAAAATGATCAAAAAACTTCAAAACCAACGCAGTAGCCTCAGCACTGTAATACTCCGTCCACTCACCACCTCTATGGGTATAGAGCCATTTGTCTTTTGAAGCTACTTTTTCGTAAAAGCGTTCACTACCGCTATTATGGAACATTTGAGTTGAAAAACTGATACAATTTAATGTCGGAATAGTTATTTTCTCAAAATTGGCCACAAAAGATTTCCACCAACCATCTCTTATTTCTCTGTTTAACTGTTCTTTTCTAAAATCAAATCCGTATCCGAAAGTTTTAAGTTTACTAAAAAAGAATGGGGTAAAACCATCTTCCCTCACACCCCCAGGGTAAAACCAATCTTTATACAAATCAGATATACCTTCCCACGGACAAATAGCTTTAAGATGTGGCGGATTCATTTCCGCGACTTTATATTGATTCATTGCTAAATAAGAAACTCCAAAAAGCCCCACATTTCCACTAGACCATTTTTGTATTCCTGCCCATTCTATAGCATCATGCAAATTTTCAATTTCCTCTTTGCCAAAATAAATTTGCGGTTCTTTTCCCCTAGGAGATACTCCAAAACCTTTTTTGTCAATATTTATTACAACATAGCCATTTTTGGCAGTCCAAAAATCAGGGTCTGGGGCCTCAAAACTTGTTTCATCCGAAATTGTAATTGTTCCTGGAATTCTTGAAAGACGATATTGAATAAATATATGTCCGTCTTTGCTTAGCACATCTTTGCGCCCAGGAGAAAGAGAAAGAAGTACTGGGAATGGACCTTTTTGTTTTGGTATATAAATATTTGCGCTCAGATAACTACCATCACGCATTGGAATATGAACATCTCTTAGTATTTCCATATTTGAACTCGCTTTCTTTATAAAGATGTTGTTTGGACGTATCAAGCTTTTGATACGTTTAAATATTTGGGCGAATGAATTCTTTTTTTGTATATTTGTCATTATATTTATTTTGTTAAATCTCCAATCTCAACCCCAAGCGCTTTTGCAATTTTTTCAACTGTAGCAAGTGTTGGGTTACGCTTTGCGTTTTCAATACTGCTGATGTATCCACGGTCTATGTTTAACGAACGACAAATGTCGCCTTGTGACATTCCTTTCTCCTCTCGTATTCTCTTCATATTTTTTGCTAATTTTTTTGCTGAATCGTTTGACATAATTTTTTTATTGAATTATCAACAACTCCATTTTACTCACTATTGGCTTTGTAAGCAATATTGCCGTGGAATGATTGAAGCGAACCCGACCAAGGGTCTGCCCCAACGAAGTTAGGGTACAAAAGCATTTCACCTTAGGGATTAACTAAACAGAGGCGGTGTTTTTTGAATTTCTAAACAATCTTTGGTATACTGAGGAGACATTATGGATTTGCAAAGCTTACTACAACTCAAAATTTGGGGAAATTCAAACGCTGATTATTTGATTGCTCTGGCTATTTTTGTCGGGGCTTTAATAATCCTTAAAATTTTCCGAACCGTTGTTCTAAAAAAACTGGAAAAGGCGGCTGAAAAAACAAAAACTGACATGGATGACGTCGTCGTTAGAATAGTTCGAGACATCAATCCTCCCTTTTATCTCTTTGTTTCATTCTATGCCGGCTTTAAGTTTTTAACGGCTTCCGTCGCGGTTGGAAGAATAATAGACGGACTACTGGTCCTCGCTCTGGTCTTTCAAGCGGCGAGAGCTTTGCAGTCCCTTATTAATTTTTGGGCGGAAAAGACCGTTAAAAACAAGCCAGAAGAAGAACAAATAAAAGCCAAAGCGGCAATAAAGAATATCGCTTCCGGCCTCAAAATTCTGCTCTGGGGTTTCGCCTTCCTGATAATCCTGTCCAACTGGGGATTTGATGTCACCTCTCTGATTGCCGGCCTGGGAATCGGAGGAATAGCCGTGGCTTTCGCCCTCCAAAACATTTTGGGTGACATTTTCAGCTCCTTTTCCATATTTTTTGACAAGCCCTTTCAAGTCGGAGACTTTATCATTGTCGGTTCGGATATGGGGACGGTGGAAAAAATAGGGCTTAAAAGCACCCGCTTGAGAACGCTCCAAGGACAGGAAATGATTATTTCCAACAGAGAACTCACGGAAGCGCGCGTCAATAATTACAAAAAAATGGAAAAAAGGAGAATTGTTTTCGGCTTTGGAGTGCTTTACGAAACACCCACGGAAAAATTGAAAAAGATTCCCGGAATTGTGACGAATATCATATCCGAAGAGAAGTTGGCTGATTTGGACAGAATCCATTTTAAGGAATTCGGCGACTTCAGTCTGAACTTTGAAATTGTTTACTACGTTTCTACGCCGGACTACAACGATTATATGAACACTCAACAGTCAATCAATTTCGCAATCAAGGACGCCTTTGAAAAAGAGGGCATAGAATTCGCCTACCCCACCCAAACAGTTTTCGTTAAAAAATAAAGTCCTTTTTCTTTTTACAAAAACTAAAAAACCGCCAAAGATTCGCTTTGGCGGTTTGTTTTCTGTTTATTACAACAGAAAGAGATCTTCTGGATTTTTAAACTTATAATCCGGATTGAGCGAGAGTAATTTTTCCCACTCATAAATCCCCCATCCGACAACGCCCGTCTTGATGCCGGCGTTTTTCCCGGCAAGGACATCGGCGTCCGAATCGCCGATTATAACAGTGTTATCGTAATCGGCGCCCATTTCTTCAACAATTAAATGAACGCCGTAGGGACTTGGTTTAATCCTCTTATCAATATCATCGGAACCGAAAATAGGTCCCGAAAAATATCTCCTCAAGCCACCAAGTGATTCATGGATTGAATCATGGCTGCTTGAGGACAAGAGCGCCAGATTGTGCTTTTTGGACAGTTCCTTTAGGAGTTTCGGCACCCACGGAAAAATACGTGTATATTTATCGTAGTGGGCGTGGAAAATCTCGTCCACCAACCCATATTCATCTTTTTCAAACCCGCCAATTTCAACAAGGTTTTGCATAAAATCCTTGTTATACCAAGCCTTGAATTCATCAAGACCGTTGAAAAAAGCGTCCTGGTTTTTGCCTTTATACTCAATAAGGGCTTTATACCCCTCAAAGAGTCCTTCCCAGGGGATGCTTCTCAGCACCCCGTCAAAATCAAGAATGATTAGCATTTATTCCTCCCTATATATGTATTTTGTTAATTTACATCCTCTGTTTTTATACT
>QIJB01000044.1 GCA_003231675.1 Candidatus Campbelliibacteriota bacterium
GTTGACATTAAAAATATTCCTGCTTTTCGCCGGTAAGTTGATTACATTTCGGCGCGCGATTTTATCATGGCGGTTTTCCTTGTGAGCAGATTGAGGAGGAGCGACGCGCCAGCCGCCAATAAGAATGTCCACTGAATTTCAAAAAAGATTGAAATAAGCAAGACGGACGCGACCATCAGTGTTCTTCCGGACGCGACCGCCATTTCGTGCAGAACGGTGAATTCGTCAATATAGTGTCCGTTGTCGGCAGCCATTTCATAGGTGAGGACATCAAAAGGGGTGCGGGTGAAAATTTTCGCCAGATTATGGTAAGTTCCGGCGGCAAAAATTTGAAAAGACGTGACGATAAAAATTTTCACAATCCATCCCAATGAATAAAAAAGCGTTCCCCAACGCAATATTTTATGCCTATGTTTTTTTGTATCAATGTATTTTCCCGTGTAAAGTTGAACGATGACCGTTACGGCGATAATCAATGTTGAGACCGCTCCCACTTGAAAATAATTTCCTTTGAGAATCTCATAGATGAATACCGGCCAAACTATAAAACCGACAATTGTTTCGGCCCCGTCGGCCATAAAGGCGAGGATTGTTTTTCTGTAGCGTTTGGAAAAAAAATATTGCCATGTTTCCCGATATGTCCAGGAAAATTCTTCTTCTGTCCGCGGAAGTGCCAGATAAGGGAGATAGGAAATCAAATAAAGCGCTATTGCCGCGAGAAAGAGAATATCAAATCCGAAACGGGTGATTATCAATCCGGCTATAAGCGGAATAAAAATGCCTATTATGTTTCTCGTCGCTCGCACGGCGCTTAACTGTTTCCCCCTGTTTTCTTTGTCGGTAAATTTGGCGAAGTCAACTCGGTAGGGAATCCAATAGAGGAGGCGGTAAAAAGTGAGGATTAAAATGGAAAGTGGAATGAGATAAAGATAATTATTCGCGCCCATAAAATAAAAAATCGTGTAAAAAAGGGCGCCGAACAATATACTCAGGCGCAATGCCCTGCGGAATCCGAATTTATTCAAAAAACCGGTCCCCAAAGCGACAAAAATTCCGTAGAGAAGATAACCGCTTCCGTAATAGAGAACCATTGATTGGAAATTTTGACCGAAAAGATTATACAAGAAAATGGGCATAAAAATACCCAAAAGTCCGCTGGCAATCATAACGGTCGTTTTGCCTATGTAAAGGGAAGCAAAGCCCCGCGAAACGCTCCCAGCAAAGTATTTTTTGTTTTTTATTGAGATATTCATAATTTTGCCATTGCCGAGAATCTGATTATCTTAAATTATTCCGAGTATCAAAAAACCCAATCTCCCTCGGGTGTCTTAAAAGAATCACTTTCTTTTTTTTATTGCCTGTGTCCTTCCCGTATCTTATACCACTTTGATTTTTGGGGCAATTTAAAAAGGAGACCCGGTGGCAGGTCTCCTTCTACTTTTTCGCGATATCGGCTATTTTTTCAATCGTCCAAAAGGGGACGATTATCGCCATTGGGATTATCAATAAAATCCCGAACAGCCCGAAAATCATCACGATGATAACGCGTCCCTTGGCTTTACAGCCGAAGGATTCTCCCGTCATCACCATTATGGCGACAGCCATGATGCCTCCCGATATCCACCATGCGACCGCCACCATAATGCTTCCGCTCTCTCCCGTCATTATCGGGAAGGCGAAAGACGCTATTATCGCCGTCAAAACGAGGACGACAATAATAGCCGTTCCCTGCATCCCGGTGGTCATTCTGATCACCTCCTTTCTACTTTCTATGAGATTTCCGCTATCTGTTTGAATTATAACATAATAAAAACAAAAAGTAAAGAAGAAAAAATTTGCCGAGGATGGGGATTTGTTTTTCGGCGCGCCGTTTGCCCGAAGTTCTTTAAAGTGTTAATCTGAAAGTATATTTATGTGCGGAATAGTCGGATATTTGGGAAAAAATGATGCCTTGCTTGTCCTGGTTGACGGGCTTAAGCGTTTGGAATACCGAGGATATGATTCTTCCGGGGTGGCTTTGCGTTTGGGCGATAAAATTGAATGCGTGAAGGCTATTGGGAAAATCGCCAATTTGGAAGAAAAGCTGGATGGCAAAGAAAGAAAAGGAAATTTGGGAATAGCGCACACCCGGTGGGCGACTCATGGGGAAGCAAACGAGGTTAACGCCCATCCTCATTCCGATTGTTCTGGAAAAATCTGGGTGGCGCATAATGGAATTATTGAGAATTACAAAAGTTTGAAGGAAGAGCTTGAAACGGAGGGACACATTTTTAAATCCCAAACGGATACGGAGGTAATCGCCCATCTCATTGAGAATTTTTATAGGGGCGATATGGCATTCGCCTTGCGGGAAACTCTGGGAAAATTAAAGGGGACCTACGCGCTCGTTTTTATTCATGAGGACCATCCGGAAAAAATTATGGCGGCGAAAATGGGAAGTCCGCTTGTCATTGGTTTGGGCGAGGAGGAAACGATAATTGCTTCGGATGTTTCGGCGATAATTGCGCGCGCGAATCTTGTTGTTTATCTTGACGACGGAGAGACGGCGGAAATAGGAAATGAAGACATACGGATTTTTGACTCCGCCGGCGCGGAAATAAACAAAGAGGCAAATAAAATAGAATGGAATTCTGAGGAGGCGGAGAAAAAGGGATTTCCCCACTTTATGCTCAAAGAGATTTTTGAACAGCCGGAATCCATTATGAACAGCATTAGGGGACGCATTGATATTGAAAAAGGGGATGCGGTTTTTGAGGAACTTGACGATTTCGCGGATGTGGCGCGCGACGCGCGCCAAATCGCCATTGCCGCTTGCGGAACCGCCATGCACGCCGGTATGGCGGGCGAATATATGTTTGAGGAAATGGCGGACATTCCAAGCAAGATTGATTACGCCTCGGAATTCCGCTACCGAACCCCAATTATCGGCAAAGAGACCGTCTTGTTGGCAATCAGCCAGTCGGGGGAAACGGCGGATACGCTGGCGGCCGTGAGAGAAGGCAAGAAAAGAGGCGCCACCACACTGGGCGTGGTTAATGTTCTCGGATCCACCATAGCGCGTGAGGTTGACGCTTGCGTCCATAATCGCATCGGGCTTGAAATGTCAGTCGCCTCAACTAAGGCTTTCACTTCGCAGGTGGCGATAATGGCGTTATTGTCCGTTTATTTCGGAAGGCAAAGGAAAATGACCTCGGCGGACGCGAAAGTTATTCTCAATGAACTCTTTCTCATCCCGGAAAAAATAAAAAAGATACTGGAATTGAGCGGAGAAATAAAAAAAATAGCGGAAAAATATATCAACGCGAAAAACTTTCTTTATCTGGGTAGAAAATACAATGTTCCGACGGCCCTTGAAGGCGCCCTTAAGCTGAAAGAGCTTTCTTATATCCACGCTGAAGGAATGCCTTCAGGAGAGATGAAGCACGGCTCCATCGCCCTTATAGACGATGATTTTCCGACTATGTTCATTTGTCTCAAAGATTCCGTTTACGAAAAAAACATAAGCAATATGGAAGAGATAAAATGCAGAGGCGGGCGGATTATCGCAGTTGCCACGGAAGGGGACGAAAAAATAAAATCGGTGGCGGGCGATGTCATTTATGTTCCGGAAACGATTGAGCCGCTCAGCCCGGTTTTGGCGACGATTCCATTGCAGTTGTTCGCTTATCATATGGCGGTTTTGAAAGGTTTGGATGTTGATAAACCTCGCAATCTGGCGAAAAGCGTAACCGTTGAATAAAAAGTTTCTTCTCTTATTCTCTCGCTTGCCGATACCGGGGCGATTTGATTCGGCGCGATAAACCCCCTGTTTTTTATTTACTTTCAAAATTCAAACAAGTTCAAAACACCCCTTGTTTTCTCTAGGCGTTTGTGCGATATTATTGGCAGACAAAAGCATTTAATTTGAAAACAAAAAAAAGGAGGAGTAAGAAAATGGAAGGACTAAGTTTCAAAGAGATAGAGGAGGGCAGACATGCCATCCTCTACGCAATTTTCGGCAAAAATATACTTGAGGTTCGGGCGCAGGGAAAGCCCGACTACCTTAAGAATGACTTAAAAAAAGGAGAAGTCAGCGTCCATGTGGTCGCTGACAATTCTCCGGAAAGAGGGGTTTACATTTTCCACAGACTTGTTGGACCGGTGTACATGGTCCACAAGTTCTGCCTCTCTAGAGAGGCGCCGATTAGCCTCGCGTTCGATGTTATTGAACGTATGGTTGCCGTTGAGGCAACCCTAATAAAAGCAAGGAAATAATCAAAGGGACCTTACAAGGTCCCTTTTCTGTTTTCCGTTTATAACATTATCGGAATAGTCCTTATCATCGCGGGCGTGGCGCTCTTAAAATTCAAATAATCAAAATCTCATTCGCGCGAGTAATTGAAAGTTAATCGCAATCGTTTTTTATGGTAAACTTATGGTCAAGAAAAATTCCCGGATACATACCCCGTCCTCTTTGCGGAATAATCTTGCTTGGCGCTGGAAAAAATCGCCATATGCGCGCAAACTTGCGAAATCGCATTCCATTTTGACAACAGTATGAATTTAACGAATAAAGAACAAAAAGCGAGAAAAATGGTTTGTTTGCCATTGGACGGACTTCTCTCAATAAACGATCTCAAGGCGAGAGTTGAAGAACTGAGTCCGGTTGTCGGATTATTTAAAATAGGCAAAGAAACATATACGAGATTCGGACCGGAAGCGGTAAGGGTGGTTCAAAATTACGGCGCCGATGTTTTTCTTGATTTGAAATACCATGATATTCCGAATACCGTTAAGGGCGCGGCCGATGCCGCAAGCCGGTTGGGGGTTTATATGTTTAATGTTCATGCATCCGGCGGTTTGGAAATGATGGAAGCGGCGGTTGAGGGCGCAAGAAATGGGACTGAAAAAAAGGGAATCAGAATTCCAAAAATAATCGCCGTTACGGTTTTAACAAGTATTGAATATTCTAAACAATCAATTGCGAGTTCCGGGAAAAGTTGAGGAGCAAGTTTTAAATTACGCCAAATTGGCGAACCAAAGCGGTTTGGACGGAATCGTTTGTTCGGCGGCGGAAATACGCGCGGTTAAAGACAAACTTCCGAAGGATTTTATGTATGTTACGCCGGGAATAAAAGCTCCGGGAACCCGGGCGATTAATGACCAAAAAAGAGTTCTTAGTCCCGGGGATGCCGTTCAAAACGGATCAAGCATTTTGGTGGTTGGCAGGGCGATTACAGCGCATAAGACAGCGGAAGAAAGACTCCGCGCGGGATACGAAGTCTTGAAAGATATGGCAAAATATTTATGATTCTTTTGTCACAAAGCGAAGAAGTTATTTTTTGCTATCATTTGCGATTGGCTAACAAACGGTAATGCAAAGCCTTCGCGCGTTCCTTTTTGTTAATGCAATTATTTATTGAAGATAGGTAGCGCGAATTTTTATTTATCTCTTTATTGTAATATAATAAAAATAGGAAAAAATTTTGCCACGCCCGCGGACGCATCCGCGGTTATACGCGTTTTTTCCTTTTTATTTTATGTCTGTTTATATAGTCGCCGTAACAATAGCCGCTTTTCTTCAAATCGGGACCATTTACCTTTTGCGCGAGAATATCTTAAAGAGTCTCGCGTACGCCATCCCGATGATTTTGGTTTACCAAATACTGTTTCTTTGGAGTTATTCCAACGCTCCGAAGTTCACCGTTATTTGGTTCATTACCACGGCGCTCACCAACAGTTTGGCGTTTCTTGTGGGTTATTTAATATGGAAAGAACAGGTTTCCGTTTATAACATTATCGGAATAGCCCTTATCATCGCCGGCGTTGCGCTCTTAAAATTCAAATAACCGGAATCTTACCCTTAGGGTCTTTAAAAGTTTGTTATGGAAAATCGTTTTTTTTTATGATAAACTTATTATTAATTATTAAGCGAAATGCCGGTCTTTTATTATAAATCGTTAATTTAAATGCCATGGAAAAATCATTTAATCATCATGAAACTGAACCCGCAAGCTATGAGTTTTTTGAACATCCGCAAGAACGCCAAGAACTTTTTGATTATTCAAAGGCGGTAGCGGAATATCTGCGGATTGAGAATATACCGAATCTGGTCATTATTGATCGCAGCGCGAGACCTTTGTATGTTGGGGTTAAGGAATATTTGCGATCAAAATATCCTGATGAGCGAACACCGAATATTTATTTTATGAATCCCAAGGGCTTTAAAGCCAAAGAGGATTTAACTCCCGAAGAAATAGAAGACATTATAGAGGCTTGCCGATGGCATGACGACATTGATGAAACTTCCGATCAAGCGAGAAGTCGAGAAGAGATAATGACCGAGTTTCAAAACACATATAAACGTCTGATAAGCGATAAAGACAAGCCTGTGCTTGTGTTTGACACTTGTATACACAGCGGAAACTCTCTTGAGTCGGTAAAAAAGGCTTTTGACAGCTTGGGATTTTCTGATGTGAGAGTGGGAGCGGTTAATCCGTCCAATGATTTTGAATCACAGGTAAAAACTGACTTTTACATTACGAAAAAAGAACCTAAAAACGGTTGTTATCCGTTTAGCGAGGATAGAATTATTGAAAAAACGTTTAAACGCGTCCAATCTCAAGAAACAAAAGAAATTCACAGAAGGGAAAAATCAAGACGCCTGCGAAAAGAAATAAAGCGAATAATGAATGATTTTTTAACGGCTGATAAATAGGGCGACGAGTCAAATCTTGGTGGAATTATACGACTTCTCCCGAACATATTTTGAACGAAGCGCCTGACGCGCGCGGAGCATGAAAAGGCGAGTTTTGTTTTTTGGGAGCGCCATTTCAGTTTACTAAGATATTGCAACATTGTTGTATTGTTGAAAAAACCGATAGAGAACGAATTCTTGATAGAAAAATGAATTAGACACTCCTTTTCTGTTTACTGAAACCTTCTTTCTTTTAGGTTGAAGTAATACACTTCATTTCCCGGAGTTAAAATCTGGTCACGCATGCCGGTGTTGATATCAAACACTTCGTATTTTCCGGCAATGGACTCAAGGGTAAGGACCCCATCTTTTATTTCTGTTATTCGTACGGGTCCGGTGGCGGTGGGGGTTAGGTACTGTTCAGGTTTGAAATTCCATGTTCCGTTCATAACGGCAATAATCCCTTGCAATGGGTCGGAATTAAAAACTCCTGTGACTACAGTGATAATTTTACCGTCAACATATCCTCTCCATGCGATATCTGTTTGCTTAAAAACAGAACCGGATAAAAAGGGATCTACTCCGTCCTTAAGGATTCCTAAATGGGGTTTGGAAATAGATTCCGGTGACTGCGATGCCGTTTCCGCTTTTTGTTTGAGGAACTCGCTGTACCTCTTTTCTTTTATTTTCGCCTTTTCTTCATCGGACATATTAAGCCATTTTTGTTTCTGCTCGTAATTGTCACGGAGATTATTCCAATCTTCCGGAGCAAGTTTCTCTTGTTGCGCCGTTTCCTCAAGCTTAATTGATTCAGGGTCGTTCGTATCCCATGGTCGTTCCAACGCTCCGGCAACCCCAATGCCGACAACAACAAAGAAAGCCAATAAGACTAAAATGATTTTTGTTTTTTTATTCATGTTTTCCTCCTTGACTTGTTGATTTCGTCAATAACGCACAACTCCTTGCTGTCGCCATTTAATGTCTGTAGAATACCATATTCCCCCATCTTCAAGAAATAATCGCAACACATTGGTCGGAACCAAGTAAAATCAAAGTGTTATGAAAAAACCGATAGAGAACGAATTCTTGATAAAATAAGTTCTATTCTCATGCGCCCATTTGATTAATGAGTGCAATATGTATGTGAACTTAGTCAAATTAGTTTTTCACGCGCCGCGCGCGTGAAAAACTAATTTTGAAAATGGGTGCCTCTATTTTACCAAATCCGAACCTATTTTCAAAACAAACACTAACTCACGCGCGGAGCGCGTGGTTGCTCTAAATTAAATCGTACG
>QIJB01000074.1 GCA_003231675.1 Candidatus Campbelliibacteriota bacterium
ACTGATTGATTCCCGGAATCGGTATATTGGCTCCGAGCCGAAAAAGCGCCAGAATAAAAAGAACGAAAAGAATTTTATTCCTCAGGTCCGGATCTTTAAAAATAAGCTTCAATCTTTTTAAAAAATTATTCATATTGTCGCATTTCACTATAGCAAAAACCACCCCAAAATGCAATTTTAAAAAAGAAATATCAACCAAGAAGACCAAGGAGCGACCCCGATAAGGATAAGGGGGGGGTGATTGAATTGAAAAAAGAAACAAAACTGCGCGTCTTGAAGTTAAAGCTAAAATGGAAATTGGAAAAAGAGGAAGACCTTAGTTAAACAAACCAAGGTCTTTTAATATTTCAGTGTCTTCGTGTCCGTTTGAACATCCAGAGGAGAACATCCGCCATGTAGGCGACGATGCCTCCTAAAACAACAAGGGACCACGCGTCCATAGTCGTCGGCGCGAGGATGTATCCTTGAAATCCCCCATTTATCATAAAGATAACCGCCACAACATAGGCGATTGTTAGGGGTAAGATAAAACTT
This sequence comes from Candidatus Campbelliibacteriota bacterium, assembly GCA_003231675.1. Lineage (GTDB taxonomy): Bacteria > Patescibacteriota > Minisyncoccia > UBA9983 > UBA9983 > SZUA-82. The sequence goes on from QIJB01000074.1 coordinate 535, forward strand.
ACCCCCATAAACAAAATCATTAGGGCAAATATCCCTAGATTCATCATGATAAATTCCATGCTACCTCCTTTACTTTAAATTTTAATGTTCTTAGATCCTGCCAAAGAATACCATTTAAAAAATAATTTGTCAATGGCGCAAAAAATCCCCTAAATCGGGGGTTTTTTGCGTTTAATGTTTTTGAATTTTATTTTTCCTTTTCGGTTACGGACCCGCCCGCTTTCTCTATCTTTTCCTTGGCGGAATCTGAAATCTGACACTCGGAAACCAAGAGTTTTTTGGTGATGGCGCCCGTTCCCAAAAGCTTAACGGCCGGTATCTTTCCTTTCCTTTTCTTGATTACTTTCTTTTCCAAAAGAGTTTGGGGATTAATTTGGGCGTTGTTCCAAGGCGTTCAAATTGACGACCTCGGGTTTGGTTCTGAAAGAGTTAAAATTGTATCCGCGCAGTTTCGGAATTTTCTTTATTATATCCCTCATTTCCGGTCTCATTTTCCTGCCGGCGCGCGATTTCTGACCTTTCATTCCTTTTCCGGAATAAGTCCCCCTCTTTCCGCCTCTTCCGACGCGTCTTTTTTCTTTCTTTTTTGTTTTCGGTTTTATTTGATGAAGTTGCATAACCCTATTATCCTAGCAATTCCCGCCAAAAAATGCAATCTCCGACGATTATTTATCCGCGTTAACTCTTATCAATGCCAGACCGCCACACACGCCGGCATTCTCTCCCAGTTCGGAAAACAAAATCGTCGGAGATGAAATATTCTCAAGAGTTCCGGAGGTTCTCTTCTTTTGCCTGTTAACAATGCCACCACCTATTACCACGCAATCCACATTCAGTTCGCCTGACAAGTCTTGGATTGACCGCCGGAACTCCGACAAAATGACCGTCCATTCTTCCTCGTTTAAATCTTTCGCTTTTTTACCGAACCTCCCCTCAATATTTTTGCCGCCGAGTTTTTTTTCCCATCCGTCAAGATAAGACCTGCCAACTTTTAGAGACTTAATTTCCTTCCCTTTTTGTGTCACTAAAGCCCCGCCCAATCCGGTGCCCCATACCAGATAAAGAAAATTTTTATCTGGTCTAAGTCCGTAACACGCCTCGCCAAACGACTGGGCAACGGCGTCATTTTCAAGGTAAACGGAACAACCGAACTCCCTTTCCATGGTTTTGATTATCGGCTTGTTCGCCCAGGCGGAAAGGTTTGTAGAGCCGATAAATTCTCTTCCGTCTCCGCTCACATCTCCCGCTATTCCTATCCCGATGCCTTCGGGATTACCGCAAATAACCTTAACAATTTCGGAGATTTTAAGAATTCCCTCCTCAAAAGTTTTTGCTGAGGGAACAACGCTTTTGCCAATTAGGGCGACATTCTCAAGCGACAAACTGCCGGCAACGCGCGTATTGCTACCACCTATATCAATTCCTATATACATTTGAAAAAATTAAAATACTCATAACGACATAATCTATCTCTTAATCATCAAGAAAAATTTTTCATCCAACTGAAAAACCTCATTTTATTTTTTTGGACATAAAAACATCGTGATGATTGTGGTGTTTCTTGATTTTATCAATTTTGTATCCGAATTTCTTGTAGTATTCGGGAAGTTTTTTCTCTTGAGCGCAGTCAAGCAATATCTTTGCCACCCCTTTTTTCTCGGCCTCCGCCTCAACTTTATTCAACAGCAGAGCGCCGATTTTTTTGTTTCGGTGCGTTTTCAGAACCGCCAGTTTGTAAAAGTAAAGGTTGTTTCCCTCTAGAAACTTGTATCTGACCGCGCCAACTATTTTACCGTCCAAAGTGGCAACCATTGCGAAAAACTCTTTTCTATGAAAACTGTCCTCAATATTCTTCGGCTCGTCTCGGTAATGAGAGATCCGTCTTTGTAAGGAATTTTGTAGGCGAGTTTGGTAATGTATTTTATCCTCGACAACTCGCTCGCCTTGGCGCGCCTGATTGATATATGCGGCATAAAAATAAAACTCATTATTTTTTTACGAATAATAAATACAGTTTCCCGTCTGTAAAAAACAAGTCTCCGGAAAAATTGCTTCCAAAGTTCGGACTGACAAATTGGTGTTTTTCAACTTTTATTATCATACCTGTTTTTTTCAAATCATTGAATAAAAACTCCCTTTCCGTGTCTATGTCCGGATTTATTTTATGAGTTACCCACCACTTGATTCCGCCATCAAAACTGGCGGTGCCGACATAAATATTTTCTCCGTTTTCCGCCAGATAATTTGTTTTCCAAAAACGAGCGTGGTGCCGAACACGGGCGTTGTTTGATTTTGCCGCTTTTTCAAAACCAAAATCATGCACTTCGGAATTCCAAAAATCGGGGGTCATCGGAGCTTGAGGATAAGATTTTTTGAATAAAGACGCTCCCGCTATTTTATATACGCTGAAAATATCCACCTTGTCAGCCAATTTCCAGCCGGCGCGTTTGAATAAATCAATCAGTTGCTGTCCGTTTTTCGCGACAATAATAAAACTGAGCGGTTCCTGCCTTGCGCCCGACAGTGTTTCAGTGTATCTCAGGCGGTCAGTTTTAAAGACAGTCATTGCGTTATTAACAGCCATTTTACCTTCAACCCGAAGTGGCGCGAGAATCGGCGGATGATAATTAACCGCAAAAACAGCATATAATCCGATAGCCGCGACGATAATCCCCAATGTCGCGAATTTCTTTTTTGTCTTTAAGTGAATTGTCTCGTTTTTTGGGTTCTTGGACAGTAAATATTCGGACAAACTTATGGCGATTATCAGCCAAATCGCTCCCGCCAAATATCCGCCCCAAATATCACTGACATAATGAACCCCCAAATAAAGCCTGCTGAATCCGATTAAAAGTATGACAACAAGAGTGGTAAAAAGGGCGTCAACTTTGTATTTCCATTTTTTTATGTTTCTTATTAAACAATATGCGAGGAAGCCGTAAAAAGCGACTGAGATTGTTGCATGCCCGCTGGGAAACGAAAAAGAATTTTCCAAATAAAGAGCGGTTTCAGGTCTTGCGCGGTGAAAAATAATTTTCCCGATAAATGTGAACGCCCCACCGCCGACCAAACTGAGCAGGAGCGGCGCGATATATGATTTTTTCCTCCAAACCCATAAAATGAGGATGGCGGCGACCGTAAAAATCAAGACAACCTGCCATTTGCCGAGCGCGGTAATCCAAAAAAAGATTTTGGTCAGTTTGGCGCTTCTGAAAACAGCAAGCAAGTTCTCCGTCCTGATATCCGCCGAAACAATGATGCCTGAATTTATAATGCCTTCAACAACTCCCCCAAAGAGGGCGAGTGCGTAAAAGAAAGCAAGGGACAAAAGCGTGAGAGGCAAGCCGTAAAATCTTTTTTTATCCAGCCTTTTCCGCAAAAACAAAAAGAGGCTTCCGTGTCGCTCGGTAATTTTTTTGACTTCCGGATTTTCTACCACAGCCTGTTTCACGGATTGCCAGACGGAAGACAAAAATAAAAAATAGTCTTTCCCTTTTTTAATAAGAATAATTTTTAAAAGATAAAACAAAATGGACAGAACAAAAAAAATGGTTAATAAAAACCCGGTGCGTGTCAGCCATATTCTCGCGATATCAAGCGATTGGGCGAAAAAATACCCGGACAAAACCCAAAGCAAACTCCAACCGGCGGCGCCGAGAGCATCCCATGTCATAAAAGGCAATCGCTTCATATTGAATGTCCCGGCGATTAAAGAAAGCGTTTCTTTCGTGCCCGGCATAAATCTGCCGATAAAGACGCTCTTGGAACCGTGGCGTTCAAAAAATCTTTCTCCCTTTTTAAAATGGGCCGGCTTGATAAACCAGAGGCCTTTTTTAAAAATTCTTGAACCGTATTTTTTGCCAATCAAAAAATTGATGTTGTCTCCGATAATCGCGCCGATTGCCGCGAAAAGAAGCAAGTCCCCCAAACCAAAGTAACCCTTGGCGGCCAAGGCGCCCATAAAGAGGATAATTGTTGAACCCGGTATAATATATCCGACGACTATTGTCGTTTCAAGTAGTGCTACCAGAAGCGCTATTCCATAACCTATTATATGAAAATGTTCTATTGCCGGGAGAAGTGATTGTATAAAATTCATAATTGGCTTATTCAAGCCGTTATCTCATTATACAGGAATCCGGCGTTTAATTCTTTGCTTTAAAATTTATCAAAAATCTTAAAGCAAAAGAAAAACAAGTTGCCGAGTCGCTTAAAGGAAATAAAAAACTAAAAATTTTTTAAGAAGAAGATTGTTTCCGATAACACCGCCCTTGCGGTAAAATTTACAATTCAAAAAACATTTTTGTTTTTATTTGCCGGATAATTTTTCTTTAATTCTTGTAAATTTAATTATCCAATTCCATTTGATAAAAATAGTATAAATCCCCATATAAAGTAAGGCGATTAGCATTATTATCTCAATAAAATGATTCACAAAAAAAGCATAAATACTCTCCAAGACGTAGCGCGCTAATTCGTCAATTTGTCCTGGCACGGGGCTTCCGATTTTGATGACATCATACTTAATTTCCGAACCGTTAACGCTGACTTTGATATAATTATAAAATCCGTTGTTTTTGTAATTTTTCAACGGGGCGCCCGCCCCGCCTGTTATAATAAACGGCGTTTTTTGCCACATCCCCCTATAATAAAAATGGATATGCGAAGAAAACAGCATTGATACATTATATTCATCAAAAAGATTATTTAATCTCCTTGCGACACCGAGATCGCTCAGGCTGTGACCCTCTTTATAATTTCCTTCTCGCGGATCGTATAACGGCACGTGCATAAAAACAAAACGATTTTGATAATTTTGGCTGATTTTCAATTCTTTTTTCAGCCAAATGAACTGCTTATCATCAATATTCTTTTCATTTGAATCATCAAGGATGATAAAATAACTTTTTCTGGAGTGAAACGAAAAATAACTTTTTCCAAAAAAATCTTTATAATTTGTTTCTCCGTCATACCACGGGATATCATGATTCCCGACGATGCTTATGATTGGAACTTTTGACTTTTTAATTTCTCGCGCATAATCTTTAAATTCATTGGAGTATCCGTCGGGGACCAAATCTCCATTATCCAGAGCGAATTTTATGCTTTGGTCTTTATTTATATCTTTAAGTATTTTTTTGAAAATCACATCCCCGTCTCGATTATCTCCCATTACCACAAAAGAGAAATCGGCCTTAGAGTTATCAATTTTTTGCAATTGACGATAATTCCAGTCTGAAATATTCGGAACAACCAAAATGGAGTGTATTTTAATTCCGGTGGCGAAGAATAAAGTCGCCACAAAAAATATCAAGAGGTATTTATTGAATATTTTATTTCTCATATTTGAATTTCGACACTTTGTAATATAAATCAATAATCAAAATATTGAGTTTTTGCAATTTTTTTCGAGAGAGAAAAATGATATAAGAAGAGATTATCGCCACTAAAACCGAACCAAGAATATCAAAGGGGTAATGAAGCCCGCTGTAAATTCTCGCTGTTCCTCCCGCCAAACCCAGAACGGACAGAACTATTCCCAAATTTCTTGTTTTTTTGAAATACAAAAACATAAATCCGATTGAGAGCATAAAGGTCGTATGATCCGAAGGGAAAGAAGTTTCCGGTTTGTGGTTAATCAATAAAACGCCGATATGCTCCATAAACGGTCTTGGATGAAAATAAAACAGAGTGATTAGAAAATTTAACGAGATGCCCAAAACGGCGGAGTATCCGGAATATAAAGATATGTTTTTATATTCCTTGTCCTTAAACCAATAATAGAGTAGCGCGAAAATGAAAACAATCGGCGAATATTTCGCCATTATTATTCCAAATTTGTCCAAAAAGACGGTCTTCCCGGCAAATCGGTTTATCGCGTTGAAAATTTTAATATTTAATTGATTGGGCATGATAAAACTCTTTTTTAGGGTGGCGAGAAGGAAAATCATTGACGGTATAATCTTTATTGCCGAATATTTTTTCGCATAACCGCTATTGGGCGATATTTGACATTCTCGCGGCGCGCGAGTTTGCATCCGGCGAATCTTTTGGAAACAGTTTAATTTTACCGACTCTCGCCCCAAAAAACAAACGCGACTAAATTATGTAAAATCCATTTTCAAATTAGTTGACAGAATTTGTCTTATGGTAGAACTTGCCTGTTGAACCATAAAACGCATGATTGAAAAAAGGAGGGTAATAAACCCTCCTTTGTTTGCTCAAAAACATCCCTGCCCTTGGCACGGGCGCCGAGGTATCTCGCTATAAAGATACTCCCCTTGCTCGTTCCAAAAGAAACGACCTTCTCCTGTCTGTAGATAACACTCGGGAACCCCTATGATTACAATCTGATCTCCTTGATCTTCCTTGGTGAAACCTGCAAATTGCACCCCCTCTGCCGGACTTTCGTCCAGGTCCAGTAGGACTTTTCCTCCATTCTTAAGTAAAACTTCCTTCATACTAACACCTCCTTTAAAATTCTATTTAGATAGTAGCAGAGGAATACTAAAAAGTCAAGTTTCGTTGGTAATGTCTAAATCATGAGAAATGGCGAGAAAAACCAAATGGTGATAGAATAAAAACAATGATATCTCATTTGACCGGAAAGGTGCTGATGCGGGGGGATAAGTTTATCGCGCTTGATGTGAACGGTGTCGGATATAAAAT
>QIJB01000090.1 GCA_003231675.1 Candidatus Campbelliibacteriota bacterium
TTCTTTCAATTTGTTTCTAAGCGCCTCTCTCGCTCTTTTTTTCTTTTCGGGAATGTCAAAAATAACCACCCGCCATTTGCCGTCCCATTCCTCAGGTTTTTTAATTTTAATCTCGTCAATCTGAAATTTCAGCGCCCTTTTCTCCCCCTCCTTCGTTAAAACTATCCTGACGATGTCATCATCTTCTTTATAGTCAACAATTCTGTCATTGTAGAATTCGCGGACAATTGCTGTTAACCTGCGGCGTTCAATGTCTTTCCACTCCCTTGCAAGACCGTCCAGAATCTTAAAATAATTCTTAGGAGACCTTGAAAAGCCCAGAGCCACTCCACCAACCAACATCAATAAAATTTTCCGCTTAACAGCCTTTTTCATATTCCCTAATTCTAATTTAAAATCTACACGATTTCAATAGATTTTTAAATGGTTGATTATGCAGTGATGAATTGTTTAATTGTGCGAAGTGTTATGCGCCGAATTTCCGCTATTGTTGGACTTAGGTGCGGCGAATTTCCGCTGTGGTGAATTTCTGCTATAATGACTTTATTATGGCATCCAAGTTTATTCACTTGCACACCCACTCTCATTATTCCCTGCTTGACGGGCTTGCTAAAATTGATGATCTTATAGAGCAGGCGGTGAAAAACAAAATGCCGGCCTTGGCGCTTACTGATCATGGAAACATGTATGGAGCCATTGAGTTTTACAAGAAATGCGAAAAGGCCGGCATAAAACCGATATTGGGCGTTGAGGCGTATGTCGCCCTTGATTTAATGAGCGACAAAAGACCGGGAATTGACTCAAAAAGATATCATCTCGTACTGTTGGCGAAAAATAAAACCGGCTACAAAAAGAATTGGTCAGCGCGAGCAATCTTGAGGGATATTATTACAAGCCGAGAATAGATAAAGAAATTTTGCGAAAACATTCAGAAGGGCTCATCGGACTGTCCGCTTGTTTGGGGGGAGAATTGGCGAGAAAGGTAAGCAACAACGATTTTGAAGCGGCGGAAAAGGCGGCAAAGGAATACGAGGAGATTTTCGGCAAAGGAAATTTTTTCATTGAAATAATGCACCACCCGAACATAGAAAATTTTCAAAAAGTGCAAGACGGGCTTGCCATCGTCGCGGAAAAAACCGGTATCCCTCTTGTCGCCACCCAAGATGTCCTCAAGATGTTTTGGTCGCCATTCAAAGAAACCAGAGTTTGGCGGACACAAATAGGAGCGCGTATATAAACGAAGATTTTTCCTTTAGGTCGGGAGAAGAAATGGAAAAGCTTTTCAAAGACTATCCCGAAGCGATTGAGAACACCGCCAAGGTTGCGGAAATGTGCAATATCAAGCTTGAATTGGGAAATTGGGTCTTCCCCAAAATAGAAATTCCAAGCGGAAAAACAGCGGAAGAGGAATTAAGAGATAATACCCAAAAAGGATTAGAAGAAAAATTCAAGAATGCCGAGAACAAAGAAAAACTTCAAGAAAGAATTGACTACGAACTGGATATTATAAATCAAAAGGGATACGCTCCGTATTTTTTGGCGGTGGCGGACATAATTAAATTCGCGAAAGAAAGTGGCATATTCACCAATACTAGAGGTTCCGCCGCAGGATCGCTCGTTTCTTATCTCGTCGGTATCACAAACATTGACCCGATAAAATTCAAACTCCCTTTTGAAAGATTTTTGAATCCAGAAAGACCTTCCCCTCCAGATATTGATATGGATTTCGCGGACGATCGCCGGGAGGATGTCATTGATTATGTTAAGGAAAAATTCGGCAAGGACCATGTTGCCCAGATAGGAACTTTCGGAACGATGGCGGCGCGCGCCGCCGTTCGCGATGTCACTCGCGCTCTCGGGAAGCCGTATTCTTTGGGCGATCAAATAGCCAAACTCATCCCAATGGGTTCGCAAGGGTTCGCAATGACCATTGAAAAGGCGATTAAGATGACACCGGAACTGAAAAAAATGTATGAGAGTGACAAAGAGGTCAAGGAAGTAATAGATTTGGCAAAAAAAATAGAAGGATGCGCCCGGCATATTTCCGTTCACGCCGCCGGCGTTGTTATCAGCCCGACAAAAATGACGGACTTCACTCCCCTTCAATTTGAGCCAAAGGGAGAAAAAATAATCACTCAATACGATATGCACGCCATAGAGGACGCCGGTTTGCTCAAGTTTGATTTTCTCGGAATCAAAAATCTCACCATTCTCGCCAACGCCATTAAAATCGTCAAGAAAATCCATAATACCGATGTAGACATAGATAATCTCCCGGATGAGGACGAAAAGACGTTTGAGCTTTTGACGGAGGGGCGAACAATAGGAGTTTTTCAACTAGGCGGCGCGGGAATGACCAAGTGGCTGAAAGAATTAAAACCAAAATCAATTTGGGACATCATGGCCATGATTGCCCTCTACCGCCCGGGGCCGATAGACTGCATACCGGATTATATTAAAAGAAAAGAAAACCCCAGTCTGGTAAAATACACGGATGAAAGACTTAAAAAAATATTGGAACCGACATATGGTATAACCATATACCAAGATGATGTTCTCCTTATTGCCACTCAAATAGCCGGGTATTCATGGGGAGAGGCGGACAAATTCAGAAAGGCCATAGGGAAAAAAATTCCTAAAGTGATGGCGGAACAAAAAGAAAAGTTCATCGGCGGATGCATTGAAAACGGGATGGAAAAGAGAAAAGCGGAAGAACTTTGGATCACGATAGAGGCGTTCGCCGCCTACGGATTCAATAAGGCGCACACCGCCTCTTACGGAAAAGTCGCCTATCAAACCGCCTATATGAAAGCGAATTATCCGGCGGAATTTATGACCGCGGTTCTCACCTCTGATTCAGGAGACACGGACAAAATCGCCGCTGACATTGCGGAATGCAAAGCGATGGACATTTCCGTGCTTCCGCCGGACATAAACGAAAGTTTCGGAGACTTTACCGTGGTTCGCGCCAAGGTGGAAAAAGGCGAAGGTCCGATTCACAAGACGATTCGCTTCGGACTCTACACGATTAAAAATCTCGGCTCGGAAATAGCAAACGCCATAATTGAAGAAAGAAAAAGGAACGGAGAATTCAAATCATTTTCCGATTTCCTTGACCGAGTCCTGCATAAAAATTTGAACAAAAAATCAATGGAGGCGCTCATAAAATCGGGAGCGATGGACAATCTTGGCGAAAGAGGACAAATGCTCTTCAACCTTGACGAAGCGTTGAATTACAACAAGGAAACGGCGAAAAACGGACAAGCGCAGGCATCCCTTTTCGGGCTTATGGAAGACCAAAGTTCAATACCTGACTTAAGGATGAAGGAAACGGCGCCGGCGACACAAGAAGAAAAACTGCTCTGGGAGAAAGAGCTGCTCGGTCTTTATATTTCCGGACACCCCTTGGACAAATTCAAAGAAAAACTGGAAAAGATAAAGACAAATGTCGGCAAGGCGAAAAAACTCCCGAACGGCTACCCTGTCGTTACGGTCGGAATGATAGAGGAAGTGAAACAGATTATGACGAAAAAGAACGAACAAATGCTTTTTGTAAAACTGTCCGATTACGAAAACAGCGTTGAAATGGTTGTTTTCCCGAGGATGTTTGAAAAATACAAAGACATTATACGAGAGGGAAACTGCGTGGCTGTCAAAGGAAGCGTTTCGCTTCGCAACGGGGACCCGTCAATCATCGTTGACCAAATAAAGGAATTGGGCGCCGGTCCGGACGCTTAAAAAAATCTTGCAGAAAAAATACTATCGCTTATTTTCTGCAAGATTTTTTATCTACCAGTATTTATCTTACTTCATCCCGAGTAATTTTTTGACTTTCTTCCACACCAGCTCATGGATTTCGTCGCGCGAAAGGAGTTCGCCGTTTTTGACGCATTTAACGATTGTAAAATCGGGAAATTTTTCAGCTATCTCCAAATAAACCCTTTCGGCGTTTTTTAAATGACGGGAATCTTTTTCGTGCTCGTCTTTCTTCTCTCCCCTTTTATCAATAAGCCCGCTTGTTATTTCCGCCGGCACCCACAAAATTATATTCAAATCCGGCTTGGGAATTTCAAATATTCTATATTCCAAATCGTAAAGCCATTTATAAAATCTCTCCCTTTCTTTCTTGTTCTTAATCTTTCCGCCCTGATGCCCCATATTTGAAGCGACATACCTGTTTGATATTCCGACACTTCCGCTTTCAATCTTTTTTCGAAATTTTAAGCTGGCGGCATATCTGTCAATCGCGTAAAAAACAGACGCCCGATAGGGACCGACTTCGTCCGGCTTTCCGTATTTTCCATGCAAGTAATCCTCAATCGGGCCGGCGGATTTTTTCCCATATTGAGGGAAATCCAGCAGAAACGCTTTTATTTTTTCCTTCCGCATTTTTTTGAGGAGAAGCTCTGTCTGGGTCTTTTTACCTGAGCCATCCGTGCCATCCAGAACGATAAATTTTCCTTTTTTTATTTTTTTCGCGCCCATCTTTTTATTATAACAGAAAACGCCGAGGCGCGAAAATTTTGCGCAAAAAAGGGGAGCTTGGAATCAGCTCCCCTTTACGGTTTACTTTATACTGCTTTACTTGACATCCACGGGACGACCGAACTTCCCGTGAACGACCTCGTAAAACGAGGTTTTTTTTATGAGTTTCCGCAGTTGCCTGCGGCTCTTGCGGCCGCGGGCGTGGACGCGAGGATACGCGCGAGGGGTATACTCACCCTCTGAAACGGCCACCGGAACGGCTACCAGTTCAGGAGTTGCCCCCTGAACTGGGATTTCAATATTCTGAATGACGCCATAAACATCAGCGTCATCGAGGAGGTCTAGCTTCTCCTCCCCGGCTGCGACATCTATAACGACGCCCTGCTCAACGCCGTCAAAGACATCGTCATCTGAAAAAAAATAATCCAAGTTGTCTTCCTTCGCCACCCCGGCGAAGGTAAGTCCATCAAAATCCAGTTCTTTAATCATCTTAGCCTCCTTTTGTCCCGCTCACTGGGGCACTTTTAGGTTTTTAATATGCAAAAAAATATTATTCAATTTAATCCTCTTGAAACATAACACAACCGATTTTATTTGTCAATACTTTAGGAGGCGGAAAAAATGTGATATTATTAAGGCAATATGGAGAATAAATCAAAAATCGACGAGATTCGCCATTCGCTGGCGCATTTGCTTGCGATGGCGGTTCAGAAAAAACATCCTGAAATCAAGTTAGGAATCGGTCCCGCTATTGAAAACGGTTTTTATTACGACTTTGACTTTTCCGAACTTGACCACTCCCCCTCCGAAGACTGCCTGCCGAAGCTGGAAAACTTTATTCGCGAACTGATTAAACAGGACATCAAGTTTGAAAAAGAAGAAATTTCCGCCGATGAGGCGCGGAAAATTTTCGCCGGACAGCCGTACAAGCTGGAGTTGATTGAGGAATTGGAAAAAGCCGGCAAAAAAATATCAATTTACAGGTCGGGAGATTTTGTTGACCTTTGCGCCGGACCGCACATTGAATCAACGAAAGAACTTGACCCGGGCGCGTTCAAACTCACGAAAATCGCCGGCGCGTACTGGAAAGGCGACGAAAAGAATCAAATGCTCACCAGAATCTACGGAGTGGCTTTTGAAACGAAAGAAAAATTGGACGAATATCTCAAAATGCTTGAGGAGGCGGAAAAACGCGACCACAGGAAACTGGGAAAAGAATTAGATTTGTTTTCCTTTCACGAAGAGGGTCCCGGCTTTCCCTTCTGGCATCCGAAAGGGACTATTCTTTATAACGAGCTTGAAAATTTCATAAGAAACGAAAACAAAAAACGAGGATACGGAGAAGTGAAAACGCCGATTATTCTCAACAAAAAACTCTGGGAAACATCGGGACATTGGGAAAAATTCAGGGAGAATATGTATTTCACGGAAATTGACGAGCAAGAATTCGCCGTCAAGCCGATGAACTGCCCGGGAGGACTGCTTATCTACAAGAACAAACTCCATTCATACAGAGATTTGCCGGTGAGATACGCGGAATTCGGGCTGGTGCACAGGCATGAGCTTTCCGGCGTTCTGCACGGCCTTTTCAGGGTGCGATCCTTTGTTCAAGACGACGCCCATTCTTACTGCGCGCCGGAACAGTTGAACAATGAAATTATACAAATGGTTGATTACGCCATTGATATTTACGAAAAATTCGGCTTCAGTGAATATGAGATTTTTATCGCCACTCGTCCGGAAAAATACATCGGAGACGACGCCGTTTGGGAAAAAGCGACATCCGCGCTTGAAAATGCGCTTGAATCAAAAGGACTGCCTTATAAAATAAAAGAGGGAGAGGGAGCTTTTTACGGGCCGAAAATTGAATTTAATGTCAAGGACGCCATCGGCAGAAACTGGCAGTTGGGCACCATTCAGGTTGATTTCTCAATGCCGGAGAGGTTCGGGGCGACATACATTGATGCTAACGGCGAAAAAAAGACGCCGGTGATGGTGCATCGCGCCATCCTCGGCTCGCTGGAAAGATTTATAGGGGTTTTGATTGAGCATTACGCCGGGGCTTTTCCAGTCTGGCTGTCCCCCGTTCAGGCGCGAATAATTCCGATTGGAGAAAAATTCAACGATTACGGAGAAAAAGTTTTGAGGGAAATGAGAGACGCCGGCGTCCGCGCCGAAATTGACAAAAGCGACGAAACGCTCGGCAAGAGAATTCGCGCGGCTGAACTGCAAAAAATCCCTTATGTTTTGGTTGTCGGCGAAAAAGAAAAAACGGACGGCTCAGTCGCAGTTCGGACCCGCAAAGACTTGCCCGCCATGACGGAAGGAAAAGAAGCGATAAAACTTGAAGAATTTTTGAAAAAAACGAAGAAAAACATCTTGGCATAAAAAAAATTAAAAGACCACCCGGAAAGATGGGTGGTCTGTTTTTTCCTTCCTTTTTTATTATTTCATAAGCAAATCTATTAGAGCCGTGAACATAACCATATAAAACATCCCTGAAAAGACAACATAGGCGGATCTGTTCTCGCCTCTTTTTGAGAGCGAGTGACTGACAATAATGGCTGACAAAGCGCCACCGGAAATTGCCAGAACTCCGATGGACATGAGGTAAAAAACCCCCGCCATAAAACTTGCGGTAAACGCCGCAAGCGCTCCAAAAAATGCCAAGAAAATGGCCTTTCTCTTATTCTTTTTTTCAATTACATTTGAACCAATCATCAATGTAATTGAAAAGAAAAACAAAATAAAAAAAGATGCGATACCTATTTTTTTCCTCCCTTTTATTTAATTTTCAAATTTCAAGTTTTAAGTTTAAAACCGCAAGGCAGTTGTTTGCTTCGTTAATTCATAGCATAAATTAGACGATAAGTTAAGAGTTTGTACTTGACGGGTACATAGGTAACACTTTTCCCCAAAAGGGCGGTGATTTCTTTTTGCCGGACATGTTTTGGAGCCCTGCCTTCATCCTCCAGCAGGCGAAGATTCTTGTCTTCAAACCTGTTCTTCCATNNNNAGGTCAGCGACGCGTTCCCGTTTGCCTTGGTCTCGTAATATATGAGCCATTCCAGGCGCAGGCAAGCGTCTCTGGACAATTTCAGCAGTTTGGCTTGTTTCCGCCAGTTGGCGTGTTTGTCAAAGGTTTTCCGGAGCGTTTTGACGCTTCGGTAATAGTTTTCATAAACCATGTTGATGAGATTTAAGCTGGTAATCATACCCCGAT
>QIJB01000055.1 GCA_003231675.1 Candidatus Campbelliibacteriota bacterium
TTGTTTATTGCCTTCGTTATTTGTATTTTGCTTTGCAGCCGGAACACCCCAAAAAACAATAATAGCGAAAAAAGCCAATATAATTACCACGACCGCAAATGTTTCATTAATTTCTATATTTTTCATATATGAAAAGGCTACTACTTGAAATTTATATTGCTCTCGTATTTTTTAACCCGCTTACTCTTATTTAAAACAGAAATGATGTTTTTAGAAATTTTGATTTGTCTTTTAATTATATCTACCAGCTCTTTTTGGTTTTTTGAAAAACTTTTTATCATAAAAGCAAAATCAAACCCAATATTATGGATAAAAAATTTTCCATCAATAAATTCTTGTCCACTGACCACAAACCCATATCGCAGATATGGGTAAATTTCTTTGTGCCTCATTGCCTTCGCTGAATAAGTTAACACATCATGAGTGGAAAAACCTCTTACCTTTAACTCTATTACAACGAGCGGGGCTCCGTTTTCTTTGTCTTTTATCAGGATATCCGTTTCAAAGGCGCTTTGTCCTCTTTTGGGATCTTTTATTTTTTCCAAAGGCGGATTTATTTCACCGTTAGCATCAATAATTATCCTATAAAGCATTGCCTTACTCGTCAAAATTTCGCAAGAATGCCCAATTTGTGTTCTTAGGTATTCCGCAAGTTGTTTTTCAAACCCTTTTTCAGTTATATTTGTTTTATTGTCAAGCATTTTATTTTTTCTTTAATTTAATAATTTCCTCATAAAAAAGGTTCGCGGCATTTTTAGATATTCCAGCAGTGAATATTCCTCCACCAAATACATCATCAATTGAATATATTTCTGTTGGCTCAAAGGTTGTATGTATCACCCAAGCATAAAGGCAAGTATCTAGTTTTGGGCTATAAAAAATTTCTTTAATTGCGTATGTATCATTTTCAAACACCCTGCCACTTTCTTTTATTTTTATTTTTGCCAAATCGCCATACTGTGCACACTCCTGCTTTTTCTGAAATACACTTTTTTTGTCTATATTTTTTCCCTTGTCAGAAAAATTATAATATCCCAAACCTGCCACAAGGAAAACAACGAGCACGCCTATGATAATATTTTTGTTATCCATTATTTTTTCCTTAGCTTAACAACTAAACTTATAAAAAACACTGCCGTGGCCACATCAATGACATTCCAGAGCAATTTACTGTACAGGTGTATCGGCGCTACGGGATTGAACAGGATTGCGATTATGACCAAGCCCCAAAACCACGCGATTTTCTCTTTATGCGCCGTGTAGAGCAGATACGCGTAATAAACGGATATTCCGGCTACGAACCACCGCAAAATCGTGTAATATCCGTAAGGCCAATCAAAAAAACTCAACAACAATAAAATTGAAGCGATAACAGCCGGATAAATATTGAATTTTATATTATTCTTCACTACTGCTGATTTTATATCATCCGACCGTAATAAATCCGTATTACGGTTGTTTAATTCCAATTTTTCCGCTTCGGCAACCTCTCCTGCAAGCGAATAAACACCGTTTTTATACTCAACGACATCATGTCCGACAATGGTGTTAATTTTATAGCGGTATTGTCTCATGTGATTTTCGTCATAATCTTTCGCCCAATCAAGATAATCGCCTATTTCCGTAATATTGGCGTGTTTATTCTTGCACAAAAAAGCCAGCACACGAAAAGCGTTGCCGGTTAAACGAAGTTCTTTGTTGTTTTCGTCAAAAACTTTTCTGGACTCTGTGTCTAGCTGAAAATATTTGTGTTTATATACCACATTTCCATCATAACAAATTCCGCTAAAACAGCCAAAAAAACGAATCAGGCTTGGCAAGGTTCGGGCCGCACGAGGAGCTTTGCGGCTAGCGGTTTTTTATTTTATCCAGAGCGTTATTAAAAATATCTTTGATGTTCGCGGCGCCTTCTTTGAGTATGGTGAACGGGGCGTATTCAACGC
Organism: Candidatus Campbelliibacteriota bacterium; assembly: GCA_003231675.1. Classification (GTDB taxonomy): domain Bacteria; phylum Patescibacteriota; class Minisyncoccia; order UBA9983; family UBA9983; genus SZUA-82. The sequence goes on from QIJB01000055.1 coordinate 1,944, forward strand.
CACTTTTCCTTTCGCGCTCTTTTTCCGGATTCGCGAAGATGCTCGCCGTTGAAACCCACGCCAAAATCACGGCGACCATAAGCGAAATCATTAAAACAACCAGAACCTTTTTTCTGTAAGATTTCGGTTTGTTTTGAAGTTCCTCTATTTTATTAAAAAGAGACATTACCGCGCGATTATTTTAGACGACCGGATTCAGGACAACGACCTCCGCTTTTTTCTCGGCAAAATCTTTTTTCTTGATTGTCAGTTTGTCAATCGGCTTCGTATCGCACCCGTCAAACTCGTCCAAAAACTTTTTCAGCATTTTTTTGTCTTCGTGGTAGTGCATCGGAATAACTATTTTCGGCTCTATCTGCGCCGCCATCTTCGCCGCCTTTTGCGGATCCATCACAGTTTCGCCGGACTTATCCGAAATATAAATCGGCATAAACAAGATGTCGCACCCCGCCACCGCCTCTTCCGCTTCCGCCGAGAGTTCTTTTTCTCCGAAATCCCCCAGATGGCACAAAGAAATATTTTCAAATTCAATCGCATAGACGGTATTCGCCCCGTTTCTTTCGCCTCCAACCTCATCGTGGAAACTCTTCACTCCCGTTATTTGAACGCTCTTAATTTCATATTCCCCGGGACCGTCTATTACAAAAGGGCATTTGTTTTCTCCTTTCCCTGAAAGAGTGCCGTAGCCACTGTGGTCATTATGCTGGCTGTGGCTTATCAAAGCGATATCCGCTTGAAACCTTGGCAACTTAAGCCCGAAGTCTTTCGCCGGAAATTCTTTTGAGGGCGGGTCAAAAGCGAGAACGGTCTCGCCCGATTGCGCCTTAAAACACGATGCTCCATAATAAGTAATTATCATTGATTGTATTTTATCCTGTTAGCGATTTTATATCAAGCGTCGCGGAATCTGTTCACGCGGCAAGCCGAAGATGTCGCGCAAAAAGTGACTCATCCGTTAAAGACTTGCAAAAAAATAAAATATCAATATACTGGAAGGGTATGACTAAGGTACAGGAATTAAATGAAAAACAAACGGCGTTGGAATCTCTGATAAAGAACGCCGGCATAACGGTCCCCAAAGAGGATGACCTTATTGAAGGAACCATTCTTGAACAGAAAGGCTCCGCCGTTTATGTTGATATTTCGCCTTTCGGAACGGGTATCATTTACGGGCGAGAATATACCAACGCGCGCGACATCATTAAAGTTTTAAAGCCGGGAGACAAGATAACCGCCAAAGTGATAGAAATGAAAAATGAAATGGGATATGTTTCCCTTTCCTTGAAAGAGGCCGCCCAAGAAATAGTATGGAGGGAGGCGGAAGAGGCGAAAAGAAGCAAAACCGTTTTTGAACTTGAAATAAAAGGAGCCAACAAGGGAGGACTAATCCTTGAATGGAAAGGGGTTCAGGGTTTCTTGCCTGCCTCGCAATTAAAAACCGAACACTACCCGAGAATAGAGGATGGCGACAAAGACAGAATATTTGAGGAGTTGAAAAAACTGACGGGACAAAAAGTTTCCGCCGTCATTATTTCTTCCGATTCGGACGAAAAGAAATTGATTTTTTCGGAAAAGGGAGCGCAGACCGAAGAACTTGAGGAAATAATTTCAAAATATAAAGTTGGAGATATTATAGAGGGAGAAGTTACCGGCTCGGTGGAATTCGGAATATTTGTAAAAATAGAAGAAGGGCTTGAAGGATTGGTTCACATTTCAGAGCTTAACTGGTCATTGGTTGAAAACCCGTCCGATCTCTTTAAAGTTGGGGATAAAGTGCAGGCGAAAATCATCAGCATCAAAGACGGCAAAATATCTCTTTCTATAAAGGCTTTAAAACCAAACCCATGGGAAGCGGTGACGAATAAATACAAAAAAGGAGATATCGTCAAAGGTGTGGTTATAAAATTCAACAAACACGGCGCGTTGGTTAGCATTGAAGAAGGGGTTTCGGGTTTGGTTCACATTTCAGAATTCGCCTCGGAAGATGAAATGAAGCAGAAATTGGAACTTGGAAAAACCTATCCTTTCCAAATTACTTTGTTTGAGCCGAAAGAACAGCGACTGACATTGAGTTATTTGGAGGAGCCGAAAAAATAAAAAACGCCATGCAATGGCGTCAACAAGTGAGAGGATGATGAGCGAATACAATCAATTGTATTCGCTCATTGCTTTTCCCAGTCCGTCTTTCAAAATTGTTTCCAGCGCGGAAACGATTTTTTTTGACGTCACGGCAAGCGCCTTGGATTCATTCGGCTTGAAATTGCCGATAATGAAATCAATCATCTTCTCCCCTTTCGGTTTCTTAAGCTTTCCTTTGGGCGTGGAAGGAGAAACGCCCGCCCTTATTCTTATAAAATCTTTTGTTTTTACGCTTCTCATTATTGATTCAACGCCCAACGCCTTTGTGACCTCCCGACCCTTTTCCAAAAGAAATTTTATATTTGCCCAACGCCAAATCAATGTCATCGTGAACGACAATCAGTTTTTCCGCTTTCTTTTTTGAAGTGATTAACGGCTTCACGGAAAAACCGGACTTGTTCATAAAGGTTTCCGGAAAAATAATTTGAAATTTTTCTCCGTCCAGTTCTCCGGTGGCAACCAACGCTTTTATTTTTTTATTGAGTTTCAGTTCGGAAATTTTCCCGTTTCGAGTGACCAACGACAATCCGCCCGACATTATGGCGGCTCAATTTATATTCTTCCCCTGGATTTCCAAGCCCTACAATATAATACATACGAACATTCTACACCATCCTTGCCAATACGCAATCCGCATTTTATTTGTCGGCGCTTTTCGCGCTAAGCTGTGACAAGAATAAATTTGAGCGTTAGCTCAAATAATTGCTCCGCAAGATTTTATTGCGGAAAAAACAGGAGGAAAACATGCCGGGAAAAATGGAAGTTATCTCAAGGAGTGGAATCTCCTTTAAGGTTGATGCCTCAGATGAGGCATGCCTAAAGTTTGGCTTTAGGCATGGAGACAGAGTTGAACACCCCATTTTTGGAAAGGCAACAGTTATGGGAGTAGCCCATCCCGTATGCCCTGCCAGAGGCGAAGGCGTATTATGGTGCGCCTTTGACTTTGATGAAGCAGTGGATAAAGCAGTGGTGGGATACTGTTCCGATGGATTAATTCATTAGTTTACATTAGTAGTTTTTCAGAAAACAGAACAACTCGCCGCCCAACCGAAAGGTTGAGGCGGTTTTTTCTTTTTTAAACGAAGCCAAAGACGACGGTTGCATTAAGCGAAAAAATCGTGTATTATGGCGACATGACAGAAGAAAAAAATGGCGGTTTTTGGGATTTTATCAAATTTACGGCCATTGCCGTTCTAATTGTCGTCCCGATAAGAATGTGGGTGGCTCAACCATTCATAGTTTACGGATCATCAATGGAACCTACATTTGAAAATGGAGACTATTTGATTGTTGATGAATTTTCCTATTATCTCCGATCCCCCGAAAAGAATGAGGTTATAATTTTTCACTATCCGCTTGACCAATCAAAATACTTCATCAAACGCGTAGTCGGTCTTCCGGGAGAAACGATGGATGTTAATGGAAAGAAAACCGTTCTTAAAGCCGGCGAGTATTTTGTGGAGGGAGACAATAGAAAGGCGAGTTCCGATTCAAGGGTCTGGGGACCGGTCCCTCAAAAGCTTATCGTCGGGCGAGCCCTAATCCGGCTTTGGCCAATTAACCAAATTCAAGTGTTGCCCGGAGATTAAATATATTTGAACACTGAGTTTTTATCCCTTAAATTAAGTTTCAAAGACAAAATAAAATATGGCTTCAAAAACAAAAAAACAAGCTATTCTCATTCAGTCGCCCAAAGGAATGCATGATATACTGCCGGAAGATTACGAATTATACCAAAAAGTTTACGAAAAGGCGGAAGAAATATCGGAATATTACGGTTTCTCCCCCATTCAAACGCCACACCTTGAGAGAACCGAGCTTTTTGGCGCCAGTTTGGGAGAAACATCCGATATCATAGAAAAACAGATGTATACTTTGAGAACGACTGGAGGAAATCATCTCGCCCTGCGTCCGGAAGGCACGGTGGGCGTAATGAGGGCATATCTTGAGCACGGAATGCACACCCTTCCTCAGCCCGTGATGCTGAGATACAAAGGCTCTTTTTTCAGACACGAAAGACCGCAAAAGGGCAGATACAGGGAGTTTCAGCAATTCGGTCTGGAAATCATAAATGAAGAAAAAGCAAGTGCCGAAGCCATAGTCATAAAAATTCTTACCTTAACTCTTGAGGAGTTGGGCGCGGGTCCGATTATCGTCCGTATAAATTCCCTCGGAGATAAAGATTGCAAGGCGGGATACCGTAAAGACCTGCTCTCCTATTACCGCAAAAAAATCAACGGGCTTTGCAAAAGTTGTCAAAAGAGATATAAAACAAATCCGTTGCGTCTGCTTGACTGCAAAGAGGAAGGGTGCGCGGAAATAAAGAAAGAAGCGCCACAAATGATAAATTACCTCTGTAATCCCTGTAAGCAACATTTCAAAGAAGTTTTGGAATTTTTAGATTCAAGCGGAATCCCCTATTTCCTTGACACTTATCTTGTCAGGGGGCTTGACTACTATTCAAGAACTGTCTTTGAAATTTTTAAAGACAGTAAGAAAAAGCAGGAGGGGGAAGCGGAAAATGAGGTGGAAGAAACGCAAATCGCGCTTGGAGGAGGAGGACGATATGATTATTTGGCGAAAATGCTTTCCAGAAAAGATTTTCCGGCAATTGGCGGAGGTTTGGGCGTGGACAGAGTCGTTCAGCTTTTGAAAGAAAAAGACGCCAAAGCAAAAACAAACAAGACTCCGAAGGTATTTTTTGTCCAGCTTGGATCCGCCGCCAAACACAAAAGTCTTGATATTATGGAAAAATTTCGCAAGACTCATCTCTCCGTTGCGCAGTCAATGGGCAAAGACAGCCTTAAAGGACAAATGAAAATCGCGGATAAACTGAATGTTCCATACGCGCTGATTATGGGACAAAAAGAAGTGATGGAAGAATCCATAATAATACATGACATGAATTCAAGAGCCCAAGAAACCGTTTCAGTGGACAAGGTCGTAGAAATTATCAAACAAAAAATAAAATGATAAAATGATAGAAGTTCAAAAAAAAGAGAGAGAGACATCCGCTTCCCTTCTGAGAAGATTCAGTAGGCGCGTGCAGCAATCCAATATTTTGCGGTATGCCAGAGCGAAACGCTTCAACAAACGAGTGAAATCAAGTTTGCAAACCAAAATTGACGCACTGAAAAGAGTCAAGAAACAAAGACGAATGCAATACTTGAAAAAAATTGGTAAAATAGACTAATGGAAAGAAGAAAAAGATGGAAAGAATTGAAAGATTTAATTCTTGGGAAAAAATTTGCTGATGAAGAAATTGAATAAAACTTACAGAAAAAAAGGAAGGAGCACTAACGTTCTTTCTTTCTCTTTGTCCAAAAATGAGGGAGAAATATTCGTAAATATTCCTCTTGCGAGAAAGGAGGCGATAAAAGCCGCGCTACCCGTAAGACAATACACAGACTATCTTTTAATCCATTCTCTCCTTCACCTTAAAGGTTTTGAACACGGCGAGGCGATGAAAAAAAGAGAATCGGAATTTATGGAGAAAAAATATGGCAAAAAATATCATAACTGGAATTGACGCGGGAACCTCCACTATTAAGGTGATTGTCGCCGAGCAGAAAAAAAACGGTCAAATTGAGATTTTGGGCACCGGAAAAAAAATTTCTCACGGGATAAGAAAAGGTTATGTGGCTAACTATGAAGACGCGGCTGAAACGATAAAAAGCGCGATAGAAAGCGCGGAAAAAATGGCTGATGTTCCGATTAAGCACGCCTATGTCACGGTCGGAGGAATAATTCTCGGATCAGTAAGGTCAAAAGGATTGGTAATGATTTCCCGAGCGGACGGAGAGGTTGCCGAATATGATGTCAAAAGAGTTATATCGCAGGCCGAAGAAAATTTGAACAATGTTTCAAATAGGCGGGTCATAAATGCCTTTCCCATAAATTTCAAAATAGACGGGAATTTGACATTTGGAAAACCGGTGGGAATGAAAGGAGAAAAACTGGAAGCGGAAGTTCTTTTTATAACTTGCCTCAACCAGCACCTTATGGATCTTATACGGGCGGTTGAATCATCCGGCGTGGCGGTGGATGATGTCGTCGCCTCCCCTTTGGCGGCAAGTTTCGTCGCTCTTAATAAACACCAAAAAGAAGTTGGTTGTGTTCTCGCCAATATAGGCGCCGGGACTGTTTCCATAATGGTTTTTGAGGAAGGAAAACCAATCTCATTGGAAGTTTTTCCCATAGGATCCACTCATATTACCAATGATATCGCCCTCGGACTGCAAATCACACTAGAAGAAGCGGAAAAAATTAAGATAGGATACGGTTCAAAATCCAATCATTCCAAGCGAAGATTGTCAGACATTATAGAAGCCCGGCTGAAAGATATTTTTGAACTGATTGAATCCCATCTGAAAAAAATCAACCGAAACGGACTGCTCCCGGCCGGTATAATTCTTACCGGAGGTGGCTCAAGTCTGCTAACCTTGTATGAGATAGCCAAAGCCTCATTACATCTCCCCGCCACTGTCGGTTCCCCGGAGCACATCAAGGACAAAATAGTTTTCAGAAAACAGACGAGAGAAAATATACTCAGTAACCCAGAGTGGTCCGTAGCACTCGGTCTTTGTGTGATGAAATTCAAGGAGGAAAAAAAGGAGGGCGCCTATGGAATAAACTTGCAAGGAAAATTTATTTTACAGACCGCCAAATCGGTAAAAAAATGGTTTGGACAATTCCTACCTTAAAGAAAAATAAAACTTGACCAAGGACAGACGTAATGATAAACTTTAAACAATATGTCATCAAAAATAAATCCAAAAATAGAAACATTTGCCAGAATTAAAATGATAGGTATAGGAAATTCGGGCACGAATTCCGTTAACTATATGGTTCAGGCAAAACTGAAGGGAGTTGAATTCGTCAGTATTGACACGGACGCCCAAAAGCTCCATCACAGCAAGGCGGAGAAAAAAATCCACATTGGAAAAAATCTTACGCGAGGGCTTGGAGGAGGAATGGATCCTGAGATAGGCAAACAGGCGGCCGAAGAAACAAAAGAGGCCATACAGGAAACAATAAAAGGATCCGATATGATTTTCATAACCTGCGGATTTGGTGGAGCAACTGGGACTGGAGCGGCTCCCGTTGTCGCCAAGATAGCCAAGGAACAAGGAGTTCTTTCAATAGCCGTGGTTACACGCCCGTTTTCTTTTGAAGGAGCGCAAAGGGCGCGAATTGCCGAAAACGGTTTGGCGAATCTGAAAGAAATGGTTGACGCGATGATTGTCATTCCGAATGATCGCATCTTTAACATAATCCAAAAAGACACAAGTCTTCTTGAGGCTTTTGGAATGTGCGATGAAGTTCTCAAGAACGCCGTGCAGGGAATATCGGACCTTATCACGATACCCGGAATAATAAACGTTGATTTCGCGGATGTAAAATCAATTATGAAGAACGCCGGCTCGGCCTTGATGGGGGTGGGAACGGCCGAAGGAGAAAAACGCGCTGAGGAGGCGGCTAAAACGGCAATCAACTCCCCCCTTCTTGATTTGTCCATTGACGGAGCCACGGGGGTGCTTTTCGCCATATCGGGAGGAGAAAATATGACAATGTCGGAGATACAAGAGGCGGCGGATATTATCACGGATTCAATTGACAATGAAGCCAGAGTTATTTTCGGAGCCATTCACGACAATCTTCTCAAAAAAAACGAAATAAAAGTAACGGTTATAGCCTCAGGTTTTCCGGAAGGAAAAAACGGAAGGAAAAATCAAATGTTTCCTTCCCCTCTTCCAAAAGACGAGAAAATGGAGATGGATGGATCTAATGGAAAAATAAAAGAGGATGATAGCGAAGACGAAAACCAATGGGACTCAGTTCCGGCTTTCTTAAGGAGAAAGAAAAACTGAGTATGAGACTGTGAAAAACAATCTTTCCATACCAATAGCAATTGCCTTCGCCGGGGTTATAATAGCCGGAGTGTTTTTTTACGGCGGAAGAAATGACCCGCAATCTCCGAAAGTTGATTCTCATAACCGGAAAACCAATCAGATTCAAGCCGGCTCTTCCCCTATTACAAAAGATGATCATATCTTAGGCAATCCTGACGCAAATCTGACAATGATTGAATTTTCTGACACTGAGTGTCCTTATTGTAAAAAGTTCCACGAAACAATGAAAAAAGTAATGGAGAGATATGGAAAAGACGGAAGAGTGAACTGGGTTTACCGTCATTTTCCCATTGACTCTCTTCACTCCAAATCAAGAAAGGAAGCCGAGGCGACGGAGTGCGCCGCCGAAATGGGCGGAAATGACAAATTTTGGGAATACACGAACAGGATTTATGAAATTACCCCTTCAAATAACGGATTAGACCCGAAAGAATTGCCAGTCATAGCGGAATATGTGGGACTTGATAAAACTGCATTTGAAAAATGCCTCTCAAGCGGTAAATACGCGAAAGTGGTGGAGAAAGACTATCAAGACGGGATTAAATCGGGCGTAGGAGGGACTCCTTACACCACAATTATCGCCAAAAACGGCAAAAGTATAGTCATAAACGGAGTTTTCCCTTACATTGAATCGACTCCGGGGATTTTCTACAGTCCGAATTTTAAACAGCAAAAAGACCTCTGCTCGGAAAAAACAAAACTGTGCGGAGTTGAAATAGCGATTGAGAAACTTTTAAAACCCTAAAAATCACTTTTTCATCAAGTATTCATAGGCGGAGAGGGCGGATTTGGCTCCTTCGCCGGAGGCGATTATGCATTGTTTAAACTTAGTATCCGAGGCATCCCCGGCCGCAAAAACACCCTTAATGGAAGTTTCGGTCGTTCTGTAATCAATAATCACTTCTCCGTGGTCGTTCAATTTTACGAAGCTATTTCCTCCAGAGGAGGATTCGCCTTTGGCGGATAAGAACCCCGTTGCCGGAACCCAGCCGACATTCACGAAGACTCCCCCGACCGGCAATTCCTTTTCTTCCCCGCTTTTTTTATCCTTAAAAATGATTTTTTGGACAAATTTGTCTCCCTTTATTTCCAGAACTTGCGCCTCAACAATAAACTCAACCTTGCCGGTCTTTTTCAATTTTTCTTGAGTGGATTCATCCCCGATTATCTTGGAGTTGTATTCCAAGATATAGATTTTGTTGGCGTACTTCACAAGATCGGTTGCCGCTTCAAGTCCGGAATTTCCTCCTCCTACGATTGCCACATCTTTGCCTCCATACAAAGGAGCGTCGCAAATTGAACAAAAACTCACGCCCTTGTTCTCAAATTCTCTTTCTCCCGGAACACCTAGGCGCCTCGGATTTTTCCCGGTGGCGAGAATGACTGATTTAGCCTCAACAAATTCACCATTTTTTATTTTTATTAAAAAGTTTCCATCCCCATTCGCTTGTCTTTCAATTGATTCCACTTCAACTCCTTCGTTGATTTCAACATCATATTTTTCAACCTGAGCGCGCATTTTGGAAATCAAATCTTTTCCTGAAATTTGGTCAAACCCAGGAAAATTCTCAATTGTGTCCGTAAGGAGCGACTGCCCGCCGATTTGCTTTGCAAGAATGACCGTTTTCATTTTTTTTCTACCCGCATAAATTCCAGCGGTTAATCCTGCCGAGGCTCCTCCGATTATTGCCATGTCGTAAATCATTTTTTTATTCGCGAATTTGCCCGCCGGAGCGATATTGGCGCACCGGAGGACAAATCCGTTTAGAAATTAAATCCATTAAAAAATTTATGGTTCACCTTTCGCGACCGGAAATTCGCAGTGAGCATTTACTCCAATGAACCATACCTCTTATTTTACCATATCGTCTTTGATTGAGAAACCTTTCCAAACCTAAGTTCAAGAAATAATTGCAACACTTTGGTCGAAATAAAGTAAAATCAAAGTGTTATGGCAAAATCACAAAAAGGCGCTGAAAGGCG
>QIJB01000031.1 GCA_003231675.1 Candidatus Campbelliibacteriota bacterium
AGCATACTGCCGTATCTCAATGAATTCGCCTCGTCCAAAGCGGCATCCGTTTCATCTAAAATAAGAAACGGAGGTGGATTCACCTGCGACATCGCAAAAAGGAGAGCGATTGACGTTAACGCCCTTTCTCCCCCGGAGAGCATATCCAAAGAAGCTATGCGTTTCTTTGGCAAATTTACGGAAACTTCAACGCCCTCGCTACCGTTTTCCTCAACCTCGTCATCCTCGCCGATTTCGGCGATTGACAAATCATCGTCTTCCTTTTTGGGACGATGAGGCTGAGAGACAATTTTCAATTCGGCGTCGCCACCGCCGAACATTGAAATGAAGAACTTTTTGAATTCCTTGTTTATTCTGTCAATTCCCTCTTTGAACTCAGAATTTATCTTCCCCTCCAACTCCTTCAGCAAATCAACGAGCGATTCCCGCGCTTTTTTCAAATCCCCCAATTCTTTCTCAAAGAACTCGTCTCTCTGCTTGGTTTCCTCATATTCTTTCAATGCCTCGCCTCCGATACTTCCGGAATCTTCCAACTTTATTTTCAAACGCTCAATCTGCCTGCGCGCGTCATCTCTCTCTCTTAATCCATACGGAGTTTGAGGGGATTCTCCCGAATCCGGCGACGGGGGCAATTCGCCGACAAAATCAAACGCCTCGCGTTTTTCAAAATTAAACTCTTCCCTCTCTCTTTTGGTGTTTTCTTCTCTGACCTTCAACCCGGATAAAACTCCGCTCAACTCGCTCAACCTGGATTTCATTTCATATTTTTCTTTCTCCAAATTCCGAATGGATTCCTCTTTCAGGACGATTTCCCTTCTCAATTCCGCGCAACCATCCAAGAGCGTTCTTTCTTCTTTTTCCATTTTCCCGATTAACGCCACCAACTCCTCCTTTTTATTCTTGAGATTATCAAGTTCCGAAGAGGCGGCGGGTTCCGCCGAACCCAGTCCGGAAACGAAACTTTTTAACAACTCTCGTATTTCTCCAAGGGACTTTTTTACACTCTCAAGACTTTCGGCGCGAGAAAGACCTTCTTCAACGACCGCTTTCAACTTTTCAGTGAACCCCCTGACGGTTCCGATTGGCACTTCTTTAACACCACTGCCCTTCCGCCTTTCCTCTTCCATTTGAATCATCCCCTCAAAACGCCCGAGTTCTCTTTCAAAAGAATTCCGCTTGGCGCGCGACTGCCTCGTTTCTTCATCCAGTTTCGCCAGCTTCTCTCTCAAAATTCCCTCTTCTTTCCTTATCTTTTCCGCCTCTCCTTCTCCACTCCTCTCGCCTGAAAAGTCCGGCATTTCATTTTTGATTTTTTCCATCTCGGACAAACAACTTCTTTTCTTCTCTTCCATATTTTTCTCCTCAAGATTAAGCCGGATGTCCTCGGCGCGGAAATATGTTTGATAAAGACGTTTCAAATCTTCTTTCAACTGCAGGGATTCGCGCGCCTTTTCAACCTGCTTTTGCAAAAAACGAAGGTGAGGCTGAATCTCCCTTTTCAAGGCTTCCACTTGCAAAATATTGTCTTCCGTTTTGGCAAGTTTCCGCTCGGATTCCATTTTCTTCAATTGATATATTTTAAGCCCCAAAGCGTCTTCTATCATCTGCCTTCTGTCTTTGGAGGAGGCGCTCAAAATTCTGTCCGCCTCCCCTTGACTGATTATGTGATGACTGGAAGCGCCCAATCCGATATTGCCCAGAAGTTCAACAACATCCTTGAGTCGCACCTGGGAATTGTTTATGAAATATTCATTGGCGCCGTCGCGATGAACTTTTCTCGTTATTTTCACCTCGTCAAAATCAACCGGCAAAATTTTATCCCGATTATCAAAAACCAAAGAAACAAGAGCTTTCCCGAGACGCGGAGCGGTTTGCGAACCGTTAAAAATGAGGTCCTCGCCTTTCTTTCCGCGCAGACTTTTCATTGACTGTTCGCCCAACACCCAACGCATCGCTTCCGCCACATTGGACTTGCCGGAACCGTTCGGTCCGACAATCGCCGAGATAGCGGCGGGAAATTCCAACTTTGCCGTCTTGGCGAACGACTTGAATCCCGACAGTTCCAATCTTTTTAGACGCATGATTGTTTTTAATTTTATCCTTTAAAGCCCTTGCCGTCCAGTGGCAAAGCTTGATTTCCTTAAAAATAAAACGCCCCGGACTCGGTTTGAATATCAACGCGGCGGTTTTCTGCTTTTTATTTTCCCCATCCTTTCGCTTCCAGAGCGGCATGGGCGGCGGCTTGCTCAGCTTCCTGTTTAGAACGACCCTCTCCTTCCGCCACCAATTCATTTTCTAGATAAACGCCGATTACAAAATTCTTGGCATGGTCCGGTCCCCATTCCCGCAAAAGTTTGTAGGAAGGAGTAATTCCTTTGGCATCCTGAGCCTTTTCCTGGAAAAAACTCTTAGCGTCTATCCACAGTTTTTTCTCAATAATTTCTTTAAGCTTGGGAAAAAGAAATCTATCAAAAAAAGAAAACACGACACTATATCCCTGATCAAGGTAAATCGCGCCCACGAGAGCCTCAAAAGTATTCGCCAAAATATATTGCCTCGCCTTTCCGATATCTTTGGTCTCTCCTTTTGACAAAAGGAGGTAATCATTCATTCCAAGACCCCTCGCCGTTTCTGAAAGAATAATCGTGTTCACGAGCGCCGCGCGCAAGGAAGTCATTTCTCCCTCTGTTTTTTGGGGGTATTTTTTATAGAGATACTCGGTGGACGCCAATTCCAAAACGGCGTCTCCCAAAAATTCCAAACGCTCGTTGTGCTCAAACCCCACAGCGGGGTTTTCATTCAAATAAGACCTATGCGTAAAAGCGGTTCTGATTAACGCCTTGTCTTTAAAATATACATCTATTTTTTTCTCAAAATTTAAAAAATCTTTCATTTGTTTTTTTATGATTGGTCGGGATGCTCGTTGACCAATATCTTTATAGCCTTGATTACAATCGGCTTGATATCGTTATACATCCTGAGGTCAACCATCTCTTCCATTTTAAACCAGCGAGCGTCATCCAATCCCCCGGTCTCTTTCAGCTTGAGTTCTTTATCCTCTGTTGAAGCCAAAAAATAAGTGACAATTTTTTTAATTTTCCCTTTTTCCGGATCGGAGGCAATATAGTCGTTTGTTTCCAATTCGTCTTCCACTTTTATGTCCAGTCCAATTTCTTCCTTAAGTTCCCTCGCCGCCGCCTCTTCGGCTGTCTCGCCTTCTTCTATATGCCCTTTGGAAAGAGTCCAGTAGCCAAAAATATCATGGACGAACGCGAAGAAAATATCTTCTCCGTCCCGGCGATAAACCACGCCCCCTGCCAAACTCTCCTCAGCCATTTTCTCTTCAGCCTCGGGTCCGCCGATTTCCTTGTAAACCGTGCCCATCACGCCGTTGACAAATTTGCCGGAAGAATCCCCGCCGAACGCCTTGGCAAGTTCAATGGATTCATTGATGGCCACTTTTGAGGGAACTTCTTTTTTATTGGAGAAAATCAACTCGTAGAGACCGAGTCGCAACACATTTCTGTCCACGATGCTTATCTGCTGGATAGGCCACTCGGGAGCCGCTCTTTCAATTATTTTATTGAGCTTTTCCTTGTTTTTTACCACATTCTCAACCAACCCTTCACAAAAGGCGTTATCTTGCATCCCCGGCGCGAATTCCTCAACATTTCTCTTTAGAATTTCCTTTATTTTTGAATCATCGCAACCGTTAAAGTCCCACTCAAAGAGGGTTTGTAGCGCTATACTGCGTGATAAATGACGATTTGCCATTACTTTTTGGACAGATCGGAAAGTTCAAGAGGTTTATTCTTTGACTCTTTTTTCTCCTTTTCCTTAATCTCTTTTTCTCTTTGCTTTCTTTCTCTTTTGGTCAATTTTTTAAGAACATCAATCAATTCGCGGTCTTTGTAAGTTCCGCAATTCAAGCAAAGCGTCAAAGGCAAAACAGGCTCGTTGCATTTTTTGCACTTCGTAATGCTCGCGCCCTTGAGGGCGTGATGCGATCTTCTGTTGCGCGTATGCGCTCTTGTGTGTCTCATTCGCACTGACATAATATTTACACTATACACTACTTGCCGGTTTTTGCAAATTCCTTAAAAAACTTTTTCTGTGAATTTTGGAAACCCCGTGCTTCTTAATCATTCTGAAATGCTCTTTCGTCCCATACCCCTTATGTTTTGCAAAGCCGTATTTGGCGAATTTTTTCGGCAAGCCCGCCATTTTGCGGTCCCTCGCCACTTTGGCTATTATGGAAGCCGCGGAAATCGCCGGTATTTTTTCATCACCCTTGATAATCGTTTTTTGATTGTATCGCTCCGGAGCCTTGAGCAAGCCGTCCAAAAGAACAATGTCGGGGTTCACCTTAAAAGCCCTCAAAACTTTTCTTACGCAAAGAAGTGTCGCTCTCTTGATTCCTATTTTATCAATCACCCCGTTGCTCGCCGAAGCGTAGCGGCATTCAAAATTTTTTCTCAAGATTGCGTTCCATTCTTCGCGCGTTTTCGCGTTCAACTTTTTTGAATCTTTTATCCCCTCTAACAATTTAGAGTTTCCCAAAACCGCCACGGCGCCGACCGTCACCGGCCCCGCCAACGGACCCCGCCCGACTTCATCTATTCCTATAACATATTCGGGTTGGGCGAGGCTCGCCTTTCTGGCGGTCCGCCCGACTTCGTCTATGCCAATCACGGTGGACTTCCTCTTTTTGTTTTTAGCAAACTTTTCGGCGACGAGGCGAGGCTCGCTTTTGGCGGCCCGCCCGACTTCATCTATTCCTATAACATATTCGGGTTGGGCGAGGCTCGCCTTTCTGGCGGTCCGCCCGACTTCGTCTATGCC
>QIJB01000064.1 GCA_003231675.1 Candidatus Campbelliibacteriota bacterium
TCCGTTTTTTCCTTTTTTCTGTTCATAGAAATAAAATTTTGCCGTTCGTTCCACACACCTATATTATACAGGATTAAACCCTTAACCTCAACGTAAAAACAAAGTCATTGTTTGGGTGTGGTATTCAATTAAAAAAGCGGTGAATTTGCGCGCAAGGCTGTTTTTTTGATAATTTGCTATAATACTAACAACACAATGAAAATTTTAATGCTCAGTTTGGATAAAAATATTTTTCAAGAAGGATCCGAAGTCAGGTCCTGGATGGTTGAATACGGCAAACTGACCGATGAATTGAGAATTGTCGTCTACACGAAGCCGGGTTTTAAGCCCGAGCGGATTTCTGGCAACACATGGGCTTATCCCACGAACAGCCGTTTTAATTTTTTGTATTTCGGACGGGCTTATAAAATCGCCAAAAAACTCTTGGAAGGCGAAAAGTTTTTGGTAACTTCTCAAGACGCCATGACAAATCTTTTGGCACTGGCTTTAAAAGTCAAATTTAAAGCTAAATTTCAAGCGCAAATTCATACCGATTTTTCAAGCCCTTGGTTCAGGAAGGAATCTTTGAAAAATTTTTTGCGTTTTTTGGTTTACCGTTTTTCAATAAAATATGCCGATTGTATCAGAGTCGTTTCTCAGAGAATCAAAAATTCCCTTGGCAACCCGGCATGTCAACGTGGCAGGTTGACATGCCGGGTTGCCATACTCCCGATTTTCGTTGATGTTGAAAAAGTAAAAAAAGCGCCCGTTAAAATAAACTTGCGCGAAAAATATCCGCAATTTGATTTTATAATTTTGATGGCGAGCCGATTCACAAAAGAGAAAAACATCGGTATGGCGATTAAGGCGATGAAGGGCGTCGTCAAACAATATTCCAAAGCGGGGCTGGTTATCGTCGGTTCGGGTCCGAAAGAAAAAAAACTGAAAGCTGAAAGCTAGTCTTTGAAGGCTGGACGGATGATTTGGCGTCGTATTACAAAACCGCCGACCTCTTTTTGCTCACTTCAAATTACGAGGGTTACGGGCGGACAATCATTGAGGCGATGGCGGCCGGCTGCCCCGTGGTGATGACGGATGTCGGTATAGCGGGCGAGATAATCAAAGACGGATACGATGGATCGGTTGTTCCGGTCGGGGACGCGAAAAAACTTGAGGAATCTCTTTTAAAATTGATTGGCGATAGGGTTTTGCGGACGAATCTCGCCCTGAGCGCCGAGAACACCCTCCGTAATCTCCCCGGCAAAAACGAATATCTGGAAGAAATCAAAAAAACTTGGGAAAATTGCGGGTTTTAGAAGCATCCGCTCAAATGCAACTATTTTTACTTGACAAGGGACCTTTTATATTCCATACTATTGGGAGTTTAGATAGGGTTTCTTTAAAAATTAAAAAATAAAAAAAGGAGGTTGCCATGAAAAACGGCAGACAGCATAAAATAGGGCTGTTGCTGATTGACATGCAACAGCCTTTTTTGGACGAGATAACGAGAAGAGAAAAGAAAAAACTTTTCTCTTCTCAAAAAAGATTAATACAGGAATGCGATATCCCGGTCGTAGTTTTAGAGTATCTTGGTAAGGGAATGACTGTCCGTAAATTACGGAAAGCCATCCGCAAGACCGTGATATTTAAAACCATCATCAAAGGGGATGACGATGGTTTCTGGAAAACAGAATTAGAGGAAGAATTACGCAAACTTGGCATTGATACGCTTATTTTGGCTGGTATCAATGCCGACGCTTGCGTAATGGCAACGGCATCATCTGCCCTGAAAGCAGGTTTTCGCATTATAACTTGCGAAAAACTGATTTCAGGTGAGTTGTATGAACCAACCGACAAAATTATTGATTGGTTTATGCAGAAAGGGGGTTTCCATAAAGAGATGGAAACTCTTCTCGAGCTTATAAAATGAGGAAAAGGGAGGCGTCAATTGGCGACCCCCTTTTATTTTACTTGACAAATAGATAGCACTATGATATGCTCTAATCAATCGTCATTGGAAGTGGAAACTTCCAATGAGAGAAAGGGGGGACAAAACAAAGTAAATAAACCCCCCTTCAGGTCCAGCAAGCCGACCGGGCCGCAATATATCCGCCACAAAACAAAAAAAAGCGGAGAAAATGGCCAAAATCGGATCGGCGAACACCCCCCCATATTCTAGATAAATGGGGGGTTTTTATTGCAAAAATCCTTTTATGTGTTACAGTATTGCGAGAAAGGACGTTGTTCTTTTAAATAAAAAAGCAAAAATATAAAAACAAGGAGGATTAAATGGAAAAAATCGTGGTTTTGGTAGTTGATATGCAGGCGCGTTTTTTGCGGGAGATATCAAAGAAGGATATAAGGAAAATCCTCAAGGCGAACATACAAGTCATTGAGGATTTGTGTATAAAAAAAGAATTTCCGCTCGTGACTCTTGAGTTCGCGGGCTGTGGTGACACGGCCCGGACACTTGAGAGAATAATTCAAGAAGTCCCGAAGCACCGGCGTAAATTATTTCTCAAAACCAAATGGGACGGTTTTGAGAATGAAGATTTTGCGGAATATATTGATCAAATTGGCGCTAAAACCCTTATCATTATGGGGCTCTACGCCGATCGTTGCGTTAAGGCGACAGCCGAATCGGCCGTTAGATTGGAATACAAAATAATCACAGCCGGTTCTCTTATTATCGGAACAATTTTCGACAATGGCAAAAGCGCCAAATGGTATAAAAAAAACGGGGATTTTTACAAAGACGAGAAGTCCCTGTTGAAAGCCCTTAAAAAGGGCAAGTTGATAAGTGAGATGAAAAAATGGTTTAGGAGGAGGAGGCTTTTCTGAGTAAAAATATTACACAGACGCTTAAGGGGCATGCCGTCGGCATGCCCCGTTTTTTTTGCTTGCCGCGCCCACCCATTTCCGATTTTCAGTTTTTTCCCGCGACGGCGAGAAAGTTTCCCTGCCCGCTTTTTCTTCGGACGGTCAAAAATTTTTTTACCGAAAAACCACTTTCTTTCAGCAGTTTTTCAAACTCACTTTTTTTAAAGGCGTGGAGAAAGCGAACCTTTTCTTCTCCGTTCCACCCAAGATACACATCTCCGAAATCAAGCGGAGAAAGTCCGATAATTTTCAAAAGCGCATATTTTATCAAAAGGGGCGCGTATTTTTTTTGCCTCATATTCCAAACCGAAATAATGAGAACCCCGTTTTTTTTCAGGACCCGCCTCGCCTCGCTCAAAAATTTTCTCCTCAATTCCTTGGACGGGATATGATGAAGGACGGCGATGGAAATTATTTTATCAAAAGACTCGTCCGCGAACGGGAGGCTCAGGGCGTCTCCCCTTATGAATTTCGCTTCCACTCCGTATTTTTTTCTCGCCAGTTCCAAAAGCTTTTCCGAGGAATCAATGCCGGTGTATTCAATCCTCTTCTCTTTCAAAAACTCGTAAAGCCTTCCGTTTCCGCATCCCAAATCAAGAATCTTGTCGCCCTCCTTCACCTCCTCTTTTATAAAATCAAGCTCTTTCCAAAAAGAGGATCTGGTGCGCGAAAACTGCTCGGCTATTTTATCGTATCCAGCGACTGAGTCTCCCATTATTTTTCTTGCCAACTCTTCTTTCATTGTTTATGGTATAACCAATTATATGATTTTTGATTCAATAAAAACAGAGGACGATTTGGAAAAATTAAAAAGGCGAATGGTTCTGGACAAGAAACTCGGCAAGGAGCTTTTGAAAATAAAAAAGAAAATCAATTACAGGGGGACATCGGCGAAGTATGTGACCCTCCCTCTTCCCACGAACGCCGAGGTCATCGCTCTCTATAGAAAAATGACGAAGAAGGGGGAAGAGAAAAAATCCCCGATACTGGAGCGACTGTTGAGAAAAAGAAAAACCAAGAGCAACTCTGGCATTGTGGCTGTTTCCCTGCTCACGAAGCCCTTTCCTTGCCCTGGAAACTGCCTCTATTGCCCCACGGAGCAAAAGATGCCCAAAAGCTACCTTTCCCTTGAACCGGCGGCGGCGCGGGCGCTCAGAAACAATTTCAGTCCCTACAAGCAAGTTTTGTCGCGTCTGAAAGCGTTGGACGCGAACGGTCATCCGTTGGACAAAATTGAGATAATAATCATAGGAGGAACCTGGAATTTTTACGAGCGCGACTACCGGAAAAATTTCGTTTCCGAGATTTTTCGCGCCTGCGATAATTTCGCCCGCGCGAAAAAAATCAAGAAAGGCGAAAAAAGCCTCGCGGAGCTCCAAAAAATAAACGAAAAAGCCAAGTGCAGAATTGTCGGCATGTCCGTTGAGACGCGTCCCGATTTCGTAAATGCGGAAGAGTTGAGGGAAATGAGGGATTTGGGCGTGACCAAGGTGGAAATCGGCGTTCAACATTTGGACGAGAAAATTTTGGAAAAGAACAGGAGGGGTATTCCCACGGACACCGTCGCGCGCGCGACGGCTCTTCTCCGCGCCTTCGGTTTCAAAATCGTCTATCATATGATGCCCGGGATGTATGGAAGTTCGCCCGCCAAAGATTTGGCGGCGTTCAAAAAACTTTTTTCCGATAAGCGTTTTTTCCCGGATATGCTCAAAATTTATCCTTGCGTTGTCTTGAAAAGCGCCGGACTTTACGGCAAGTGGAAGGCGGGGAAGCACAAACCTTATTCCGAAAAAAAACTTCTCAAACTCTTGGCGGAAATAAAGAAAATTATTCCCCCATATGTCAGGATAATAAGACTCATAAGGGATATTCCCGGAAGCTACATCGCGGCGGGAAGCAAGATTTCAAACCTTCGCCAATATCTCGCCGCGGACCAAGAAAAAAACGGATGGAAATGCAGGTGTCTTCGCTGTCGCGAGGTAAGAGAGGACGAGATAAAGCTGAAAGACTTCAAACTGAATAAAATTGAATATGCCGTTTCGGGGGGTAGGGAGATATTTTTAAGTTTTGAGAATAAAAAAGGGGACAAACTGGCGGCGTTCCTCCGGCTCTTTTTGCCGGATTTGATTGAGAAAACGTTTGATATTCCCAATGTTCTGAAAAACGCCTCCTTAATAAGAGAACTTCACACCTACGGACGGTTGGCGCCCATCTCGCGGAAAGGGGAGCAGAGCCAGCATATGGGAATGGGGAAAAAACTTCTCGCCACGGCGGAAGAAATCGCCCGAAAAGCGGGATTTAAAAGAATGGCGATTATTTCCGGCGTGGGAGTCCGCGGATACTACAAAAAACTAGGCTACCGGCTCAAGGATACGTATATGATTAAAACAGAAAAATAACCCCTCGCTTTTCCACATTTTCTCATTCTTAAATTAACCGGATTTAGTGTATAATAAAGGCACCGGAAGAGAGCCC
>QIJB01000069.1 GCA_003231675.1 Candidatus Campbelliibacteriota bacterium
TTGCTCTGGTGGTAGGACTCGAACCTACAACCAACTCCTTAACAGGGAGCTGCTCTGCCATTGAGCTACACCAGAATGAAACAACCTTTGTAAATGTTAACCGGGCGACTCCTTAATCCACCGCAGACCGATGAACGGCCTCGGCGTGGATAAAAGGACCTTTATATACTAACATCAATAATCACCAAATTTCAAGTGGATGTTTTTCGACGACGCCTAATCAAGAGATTCAAGACGGTCTATTTTTTCGTGCTGGCGAATCTTCTCTATGGATTTTGATTCTATCTGTCTGATGCGTTCCCTTGTTACGCCGAATTTCTTGCCCACTTCCTCAAGAGTGTGCTGAATGCCGTCCTCAAGCCCGAATCTCATCGTGAGAATCTTCTGCTCCTTAGGCGACAAGTCGCGCAAGATGTCTCTGATTTGGTTCGCTAAAAACTCTCTTGCCGCCTGCTGTTCCGGGGAAAGCATTTTTTCCTCTTTTATAAAAGCACTCAGTGTCGAGGCGTCGTTGTCATCCCCTACCGGAAGTTCAAGGGATATGGTATCCTGATTGATTTTTTGAATGTGGTGTATTTTCTCCACGGGAATATTCATCTCAGCGGAGATTTCTTCCGGGAGGGGATCGCGTCCGAGATCTTGAGAAAGGCGTCTTATCACCTGCTTGTATTTTGAAATTGTTTCCACCATATGCACCGGGATTCTGATGGTACGCGCCTGGTCCGCGATGGCGCGGGTTATTGACTGCCTAATCCACCAAGTGGCGTAAGTTGAAAACTTGTATCCCTTTCTCCAATCAAATTTTTGCGCCGCCTTGAACAGACCGAAATTCCCCTCCTGTATGAGATCCAGAATAGTTAAGTCCGGGCTTCTGCCTATGTATTTTTTGGCGATGGAAACGACAAGCCTGAGATTGGCTTTAATCAATTTATTCTTCGCTTCCTCGTCGTCCTCCTCAATGCGTTTCGCCAATTCTCTCTCTTCTTGAGCGTTAATGAGGGGAATCTTCCCTATTTCTTTAAGATAAATTTGAACGGCGTCGTAAGAAGCTCTGTCCATGGCGTAATCTTCCTTGCCTTTCTTTTTTGAAGATGACTCAACCTCCAGCAATTCTTTGCCTTCCAAAACATCAACACCGCCTTCTTGAAGTTGCGCGTAAATGTCATCCAAAAGCAAAACATCCTCCTCAATATGGGGAAATTCCTTGAGTATTTCCGCATAAGTGACAAACCCTTTTAAACGCCCCTTGGCAAGAATGCTTTCTATTTTTTCCTTCACGATGTCAGCTTTCGTTTTTTTCTTTTTAGCGGGTTCGCCTTGATTTCTTTTTTAGGTTTGGCTTGGGCTTTCGTCTTGGATTTGCTCTTGGTTTTGACTTTGCTTTTTGGACTCTCCTTCGCCACGGTTTTCAACTTCGCGGTCGGCGGTGTCTTCGTGGTTTTCTTTGCTTTGACCTTTTTTCCCTCTGACTTCTTCACAATTTTCTTTTTTGTCTCTTTTTTCTTTGTCATTTTGTTTAAGTTTGTTTAAATCTTTTGTTAGCTTATAAAATTCATCAAGTTGTTTTTTAATATGGTCTTCTTCAGCGCCCGCCTGCTCCAGCCTGCGGACTTCTTCGGTGATTTCTTCCAGACATCTTTTAATATCCTCGCGTTCAAAATCCAAAGCCAAATTAACCAGTTCTTTTTTTAAATCTTTTGCCTCATTATAAAATGATTCAGCTTCAAAAGCAAGGTCGTCGCGCTCCGTTTCCGGTCTCAGCACGAATTTCTCGCCAATCCTCGTCATTTCCTCTTTTAACAATTTATCCTCAGTATCTTTTTGCCATATCAGAAAACCAAGCAAACGACCCTTAATCATATTGAGGCGCGTCATCTTTCCGTTATCTGTTCGAATTATCGGCTCTTCCTTTAATTCTTTTTTGGGAGAGGTTGGTTTTATTTTTTTGAGTTCCTCCCAAACAGGTTCTTCTCCGATGGAAAGTTTTTTCGCCGTCTTTTTGACCCACTCCGCCTTTTCAATCTGGTTTGATAAAATGGCGATATACGGCAAAACGGTCTTTTCAATGTCCTTCCTGTTCTCTAAAACATCAAGATAAAAATCTATTATATGTTTGGCTGAATCAAGCGCCTTTTTCCACACTTCTGGGTCCTCTTTGACGGTGTCCGCCGGGTCTTTACCGGAGGGAATCTCCGCTACTTTGACCTCAAACCCTTCCGCTAACGCTATATCAATACCGCGCTTTGACGCTTGAAATCCTGCATCATCTTTATCAAACGCCATCACCAGAGTATCACAAAGCCTTTTTATCATTTTTAAATGGCCGTCCGTCAGAGCCGTTCCGGAAACAGCGACGGTGTTCGCGAAGCCCGCCTGATGCGACATTATGACATCCATCTGCCCCTCCACCAGAATGCAATATCCTTTTTTTCTTATTTCGTTCTTCGCCTTATCAAAACCGTAAAGCAGTTTTGATTTATCGTAAAGGAGTGTTTGGGGCGTGTTGATGTATTTGGCAACTTCGTTGCCACTTTCAGCTGTCGGCTGTCGACTCTCGTCCGGTTTAAAAATTCTGCCAGAAAAACCAACAATTTGTCCGGAGGAATTGTTCAACGGAAACATTATCCGCGAACGAAATCTGTCGTAATAAGCTGATGATTGATAGCTGTCGCCTGATGACTTTTTGATAACAAGCCCCGCCTTTTCCATTTCTTCTCCGGAAAACCCCTTTCTTTTCAAAAAATCATAAAGATTTCTCCATCCATCCGGCGCGAAACCGACCCCGAACGCTTTCGCTGTTTCTCCTTCCATGCCACGTTCTTTAAGGTAATCAATGACCGCCATATTTTCTTTCAGCCTCGCCTCATAAATTTTTTTTGTCTCCTCAAGCAAACGTGACAGAGAAACTTGTTCGCTCTTTTGTTTCAAGTTTACCGGAACCAATTCAACGCCCGCTCTGCGCGCCAAAATACGCAAGGCTTCAGGAAAATCAACTCCCTCAATTTCCATCACGAAAGAGAAAATATCACCTCCGCGATTGCAACCGAAACAATGCCATGACTCCCGGGAGGGAGAAACAAAAAAGGAAGGCGTTTTTTCGTTGTGGAAAGGACAGGGAGCCTTTAGATTAACACCCGCCCTCTGGAGTTTAAGATAACTTTCCACGACTTCCGCTATCCCGAGTCGGGATTTTATTTGTTCCACTTGAGAAGACATAAAGAGATTATAACATTTTTACTCGTTTGACGCTTTCTTTGGCAGTTTGCGCGCCATCGCCCAAAAATCCACTGGGATTAAACATCAACTTCTTGATTTTGAAAAACAGTCCGCCAAAATTTTCATAACATTAAACTAGGCGCGAGTATCTATGGCTTGATTAATTTTACTCCTTCCATGGACGGTAATGTGTTCAATTTTGACTCAAAAAACCCTCAGTGGTTATCAAGCCCGGTATGATTAAATTCGCAATAATCTGGGGTTTAGAGGTATTGTGTCATTTCAGGATTGCTTTGTAAAAGTTGAACCAATTCTTTAATGTTCTGCGCTCTCTCTTTGCTGCACAACATTATCACATCTTCACTGACTATAACAATCGTATCATTGATTCCGACCGTGGATATCAATTGATTGCTTTGCGAAAAAATCAAATTATTATTACTGTCAACCTCAATGTATTTGGCATTTTTAACGATGTTTTTTTCGCCATCATTCAATATGTCATAAACGGCCTTCCAATTTCCCACATCAATCCAGCCCAAATCCACCGGGGTCAAATATAATTCCTTCGTCTTTTCTAAAATCGCGTAATCTATTGAGGTTTGTTCAAATGAATTAAAAACCTTTTTTGTTATTTCGTCTTCTTTTTCGCTATCCAACGAGTTATAAATTGCCATCAATCCCTTGTGCATTTTCGGCATATGTTTTTTATAAAGATTCAGCATATGATCAACTCGGAAAAATAACATTCCCGGATTCCAGAGGTATTCCGGCTTAGACATATAAGATTTGGCGGTATCCGAATCCGGCTTTTCTTTAAATGATTTTACATTGAATATTTCCCGCCCCGAACAAGTTTCTTTAACATCTCCAACTTCAATATATCCGTATCCCGTTTCAGGGTATGTCGGTTTTACGCCGGCCATAAAAACGCTCTCTTGGTGGGATTCCAAAAATTTCTCAGCCGTGTTGAACAACTTGGCATATTCCTTTTGGTCTTTAATAAAGTGGTCAGACCAAATATTGGTCATAATGGCATCTTTATTTTTCTTCAACAGTTTAACGCAAACGTAACCGATGGCGGCCGCCGTATCTTTCTTATCCGGTTCCAATATCATATTGACGCAATCTATCTGGTCGGAAATACTCGTTTTTAAATTAATGTTTGTGGAAATATAGATGTTGCCCTTGCCGACTATTCCGGCAACTCTGTTATAAGTTTTCTGCAATAATGTCTCATTGTCCAGAAAAGGTTTCATCTGCTTTGGAGAATTTTTACGAGATAAAGGCCAAAGACGCGTTCCTGATCCTCCGGCAAAAATTACTGAGTATATGCTCATATAAAATATAATATAATAATTTCATATCCGGAACAACCTCCTTTGAGATTTTATGTCCGATTTTTTATTAAAAATGACAAAAAACATCAAGGCTCACCGGAGTGGTAAGCCTTGATGTCCGATGTCGGTTAATTGTCTTCCTCTATTCCTCGCGAGACTTTTCTTCTTCGTCCGGCTTTTCCTCTTCGCCGTCAAAACTTTCTTCCTCATTCCCTCCGGCATATTCTTTCCTAAATCCGGTTCCGGCTGGAATGAGGCGTCCGATTATGACATTCTCTTTCAGTCCTATCAGGTGATCCTCCGCCCCTTCAATGGCGGCCTTCACGAGCACCTTCACAGTGTTTTGGAAGGAAGCCGCGGAAAGGAAGCTCGGGCTGGTGATGGCAACCTCTTTGATTCCCAAAATGAGCGGTTTCACTTTCGCTTCTTCCTCTCCTTCTTTCGCTATTTTTTTGTTTTCCAGATCCACTTCGTATCGGGAGGCGACAACACCCTGATTGAATTTGGTATCCCCCGTTTCTTTTATTCTAACTCGGGAGAACATCTGTCTGATTATGACCTCTATGTGTTTATCATTGATTGCCGCCCCTTGCAATGAATAAACCTTTCCAATCTCATTTAATATGTAGTTTTGAGTAGGCTCTCCTCCGGCAATGTCAAAGAGACGCTTAATGTCAAAGGAACCGTCCGTCAAAGGATCTCCTTTTTTAACCTTATCGCCCGTTTTGACAATTAAATATCTGCCAAAAGGTATTTTGTATTTTTTCGTTTCTTTTTTGTCTTTCGCCCCTTCTTTGTTTGCCAAAACAACAACACTTCTTTCTTT
>QIJB01000075.1 GCA_003231675.1 Candidatus Campbelliibacteriota bacterium
TAGCCGAGATTGCTCCTGTAAATGTAGCGCCTGAGAGCAAAGCATAGGGTGTGAGGTTTTGGTCTCCCGTGTTTGTGCCGGAGAGGTTGGATGCTGAGAGTGTTCCGGTGAAGTAGCCGTTGCCTGCCACGGAGAGTTTTTGGGAGGGGGTGGTTGTGGCTATGCCGATGTTGCCCCCGTCAAGAATTGTGAAAACTTCAGTTGATCCGTCAAAAATATTTAAAATATCCCCCAAACCGTTTTGAATTAACGAAAGGAGTGTTGAAGCGGAATTGGCGGACATCGTGTCCGTTTGATCCGAACGGAGAAAAGACAGCGAATCAACGCCGTCCAATTTGTCCGCCTCAAAGGCGGCGGGAACCGCGCCCATTTTTTTACGTGGCGTCATTTCTCCGTCCCAAGCGGGCGTGTCCGCCGTTCCTCCTATGTTCACCCCCAAATAAAGGGTTTGATTAAAATCAACGCCGGAAAGCGAGGTTACTTTGCCGAGCAAGGCGCTGAAGAGACCATTCGTTATCGCCACCCTGTCGGTCAAAGTTCGCGTTTCCGTCCATATCGCCGTTCCTCCGCCGGCAACCGTGTAAAGTTTGAATTCAATATTATAGTTTCCGTCCGGCACCGTTACACCGCCCGAATTGGTGAGTTTCCCTTGATAATTTATTTGGGGATTAAAAGAGGCGAACGACGAAAAAGCGAAACCCGCCATCGTTAAAATAACGGCTATTGTTAAAAATATTGATATTGGGCGTGATAATTTCATCACTGTTCCTTATATTGCTATACTCTATACTATGCCTTAAAATGGCTCACTTGTCAAAATATTCCGAATAATTTAACGATGCCCAAAAAGGTGTTTATCAAGCGCGAAGTTACTTTGCTGAAAAAATTATTTACACCGCCGACTACGCCTTGAAAAAATTCTTTCGCGCTCTTCGTTTTCACCGCGGCGGGAATAATTTCAGCCGCTATCTTTTTCATTTCCAAGTTTTTAAAACCCTTGAGACTGATGGAAAGCGGATAAGAAATATCTTCTTGGGAGGGAGAGAGGACTGTCTCAAAAACACCTTTCTTTTTGTTCAACTTAAATGTAAAGAAAAAGGATTCGGCGGGATTTTCCGGATTTCCCAATTTGAGGGATATTTTTTTAACATCTTTCGGGATTTTATTCGCGTCAACGGAAATTTTCAGATTTTTACCCGCTTTTACTTTTATTTTATTCCCGAGAAAAGATATTTTTTTACCCTCCTGAGTAAAGTCAAAATCAAACAAAGAAAGTTTCTTCAATTCCGGAGCTATTTTCTTTTCAACGGTTTCTTTCTTTTCAACCGGTTTCTTTTCCCCGAAAACCGCTGAAACATTCGCCCCGGAAGAATAATTCCAACTTCTGTCCCTGCTGAAAACCGAATAGTAATAACGAACGCCCTTTTTGACTTCCCTGTCTTCCGCCCTTGTTCCACTTCCTTCATATATGACTTTTCCTTCAAGAAAATCTCTCGGGAAAAAACTTTCTCTTTTTGTAACCCTCACTGCCACGAAATCCTCATCGCGAGGATTCTTCCAGATAAGCAATACAGAATTTTTCAAAACCTTCGCCCGCAAACCACTCACATTCGCCGGAGCTTGCGTGTCGGGCGGTGACAAAGTCACAAAACTCAATCCCCTTATCACCGTTTCGTTATTGGATAAATCAGAAACGCTTATCTTGAAAAAATATCCGGATGATTCGGAAAGACCTTCAATCTTTACCGCGTGATTTTTTGAAAAGATTATTTCAGACAAACTCCCGTCCTCGTAACTTTGCGTTTTTCCCCAATAAACTTTCGCGATTGCGTTCTCGTTCGTTGTCCACGATATTTGAACTGAATTGCGTTCAGGTTCTATTCTAAGATTGCGAATCTCGGGTTTTTCCGTGTCAGGCGTCATAAGAACAAATCCGCCGTGTCCGTGTCCGTGTCCATGATGATGATGCCCTCCTCCCATGCCCGAACAATCTCCGGGGCAGGATGTCGTAGATTCCCATGTCTCACAGATACCGTTGTCATTGCAATTAACGACATTCTGATTAACCTGAACGGAATCAAGAACGGAAGTGGCATAAGCTCCGGCGGGAACCAAAATCATTCCCATAAGACCAAAAAACAAGAAGAAGACAAGCAATGAACCTTTTATTTTTGATTTTGTCTTCATTTATTTTGATACTCTCCTTTCCCTGCGTCCTCTTTTTTAAAAACGGAGATTCTCTATTGTGTCACCGCCGTAACGGTGATAACGGTCAAATAATTTCCGGATGGAGCGAAAACGCCTTTTTGCTCCGCCGCCACGCACAGAGTGGAATCGGTTCCGGAAGGGGTCGGCAAACTACTGCTCGCCATTTCAATGTTTGAAGTTGAAAACCCGCTCCAAAGAAGAGAACCGCTCGGAATATCGGGACCCGCCACACAATCGGTGTCGTTCCCGTAACCGCTCACATCGCTCCCGAAAGCGGAAAAACCAAATTCATAAGCGTTGTTCACGGACCATTGCTCTTTTACGCCCGGGGAAGTTTCCGTGTAATCCGCGAAACTTTCCCCGGTGCTTGAATCACTTAAGGCCGGAGAGGACGCCGCTTTGACGCTGAGAATGTATCCCGGCGCGTTATCGGTGGCAACACTCCATGTCACGCTTCCCACCGAGGTATCTTGGCTGATTGTCAAAGGGTCCATAACGATATCGGGGGCTGAACTGATGCTGATGGAAATAGATGTCCCTTGCATCTGCTGATACCCCGCCCTCAGTTTGTATGAAGTGCTGGTTGACTCCCCCGTCGCTGTTTCTCCCAATGTGTCTTCAATTTTATAATTCGTGGAAGTGGACAGGATTCCCCCGACATTAACGGAGTCGCTCTGCAAACGGTAATTCGTGGAACTCGCCACGTAAGCCAGACCGCTTCCCGTAAACAACAAAGCGTAACCGCCTATTAAAAGAACGGTTATCGCGAGGTATGTTGTTCGGCGTAAAAAGCCTTTCATTTTTTTAGTCGGTTTTCTTTCTTATCTCAAATTTTGAGAAGAAAAATCCGCCAATCAAGATAATCAAAAGAATAATCCCGAAAATTGAAACTATCAGTTTCCAAGGAAGTATCCAGAAACTGACGGACATTTGGTCAACGATATTACCGTATCCTCTGTTGATTAAAGCGGTCGCCTCATAGCGTCCCAAAAGAATTCTTTTGTTCCAGTTAATCTGCCTATATCGCAATGAGTCCGGCATAGCGAAATAAGGGTCAACTTTTACTTCATCCACAACTCCTCCCAGAATATTTTTTATTTTGATGATTCCGTAGGGGTCAAGATAAACGCTTCCCGTGTTTTGAAAGAGAATTTCAAAACCCCTTGGAGGACTTTGAAAGAAAATTCTTTTTGACGGGATGGTCCTGAAATCTTTCAACGCTCCTGTTTCAACGACCGGTCCGTTAACTCTGACGAAAAACAAAGCGCCCAATCTTGAGATGAGAATGGCTCCGCTTTTCGCTCCACTTCCCGCCAATTCCGTTTCCTTTTGCGTGGGGACGGATGAAACCAAAACACTTCCATAAAGTCCGCCCGGTTGGGCGTCCTCCGGAATATTGATTTCAACCGACATTACCATTTTCTGATTCGGCTTCAAACTGAATTCTTGCAACTCCGGTTTAAGGTAATCTTTCAGCGAATAAGGTCCTCTTTTCTCGCCCATAAGAACGACGGCGCGTTTTCCCGTTTTTGAACCGGTGAAATCTTCCACCGCAACTTTGAATTTTCTTGTCTCCTTCATCCTGTTCGTAACGGTCAAATCTTTAACCGTTGACTCGCCGGGATCCAAGGAAACTTCAAACTTCGCCGGTTCAAGAACAAAATCATTCTTTTGTTGCCCATTGACATTCACGATTTCATACGCCGAAACAGTCGCCGGGATTCCCCATGAGCCGACGGCGAAAAGAAGGAACAAAACGCCCGCGAACAATATTTTTTTATTTTTCATTTTAAGCATTTTAGTCATTTTAATTTCTACGCCCGACTCGTGTTACGCCCAGTGCTCCTTTCCCTTCCTTTGCTTGAAGCCGGGAAAGGAAAAGAGACTGGGCGTAACAGATTTTCAGATTTACTGAGTTGTAGCCGT